>JANOVD010000165.1:0-4704 GCA_031417255.1 Chitinophagaceae bacterium | reverse complement strand
CTTCGGCTACGCCTTCGCTCCACTACGCCCAACAGCAGGAACTACCAAACAATTAAATAATGAAACTATTTTTCTACTTTTGAACTGTACTAAAAGGGGGGAGCTTACACCGGGATTGATAAAAAGACGGGCGGATACATTTTTTATGATTGTTCGGCTGAAACACCGGATGGCCGCAGAAGTGTTTGTTATGACCGTGAAGGGCTGGAATCGAGAAAAGAACATAAACCAAAAAATAACGCTGTTGATATGGCTGCTTCCATGGGCATTGAACTTTTAACGGAAGAACAATACCGGGAGTTGCAAAAGCTCGGAAGTTTTGATACCAAAACATCGAGCTGGCTTAAAACACCTGCTGATATCAGAACACTTGGTGGTGCCGTCTTTGCCGATTTTCGCTACGGAAAAGTATTCGTGTATCACAACGGGGCTCAATCTTATTATGGTGGCAGGGCGTTTCGTGGCTTGCTAAGGGTATAAATATTGCATAGCCTGCAGCTTTAAACGGCAGCATAAAGATCATCCTGAAACAAAATCCTGCCGGGCTTATTTACCATACTGAGCAAGTAGCAAGGAATGGATTTATCCTGTCGCTGCTTTCGGCCACAAAGTTCGACAGGAAAAAATACTTTACCTATTTTGGAGAACGGGTTTACCAAAAATTCATAAGTGATTAGAAAAATTTTCATAGCAGCATATTGTATTGCAAGCCTTGCAGCCTGCAGCAACAGCAGGATATTTAATCTGCCCGTTGCCTCCGGTACAACACAAAGAACAGGTGGCACCGGTTTTTTTAAAACGGTAGCTGCATTTAAATGGGCAGCACGGGATTCATTGGCGGTACAGGAAATATTAACCGGTAATATTCCTTCCTTCTTAAAAAAAATGGTGGCCGTTACTTCAACAATAAAAGATAGTATGGGTGTCTCCCATCATGCCGTTTTTTATGTAACGCCAGATTATCTTGCTGTTGGCACTGATGAAGATTGGGCAAGAATTCCCCTAACACCAATGGCGGCACAAAAAATTGCGGATAGTTTCCATTGCTTTTTGCCAACACGTAAAATGGTTGATCTTATTTACCAACAGGCAACAGTAAAACCTGAACCTGTGCCCATGTATGCTTTTCGGGATAGCAGTGTAACTATGTGGCAGCATCACCTCATCATTGAAGGGCAGCGTAAAGGAAGAACCGGATTAACAGCAGGCATTAAAAAAGATATAGTGCTTTCAGGAAAAATATCAAGAGACGCCAAACCCAACAGGGTAGCCATTTACGGCTGGCACCAGTTGAATGGCAAACCCATTCAGCCACTATACACCGGGCATATAAACTGGTGGGTAGATTACAGCCATGGTATAAGGCTCATCTGGCAAACAATAAAAGTAGATGGAAAAGAAATGAATTATACAGAAGTACTGAAAAATCCCCTTTATCAAAAATTACTTTGCGATGAGGACTGGTGCGATTTTTATAAATATCCTTATTAAAAGATTTGATTTTACCGATACAAACATTACTTTTATCTTATACCCTGAAATAAAACTGTTTAATGATAACTAATTACAGGCACATTTAATTTATTAAAACCCAAACTGATGAAATGTAAATTAACTTTTTTTATCCCCTTGTTGCTTATTGCTTTTACTGTTCATGCACAAAGCATACAAAATCCGCTTTATAATCCCAATGCCGATCCTGCCTACGATGGCAAGCTGAATGTAAATGATATGGCCATTGCTGTTGACAAAGGGGCTATGTTAAAAACCATGAAAATATTTCAGAAAAAAGATGGCATGTACCAGTTGGGTACAAATGATGTTACTGCATGGGAAATTAAAAACAGCCCCAGTGCTTTAAAATGGTATAAAGCCAATTCTGTTTATCCGTATTTTGATGTACAGGCTTTTAATACAAAAACCGGAAAATATAAAAACACCGTTGCAGCTTATTTATTATGTTTTAGCCAGAAGTATAAACTAAACCTGGAAATTGTTACCGGCAGCAGCAACTGGCCAACCTATTATATAAAAGATAATGCCGAGCACGACGACGAGCAGAAAAAACTGGAAGAGTTATTCCAGATCATTGACAAGGAATTTACAACACTGCCCAATACATTTTTGCCCTACACCCATAACCCGGCCATATGGAAACTGGTAGCTGCAAACAGGGTTGAGATGCTTGAGTGTTTATCTAAAGTTGAAAATCCGGATATTGCCAGAATGTTTGAATTTTATTTAAGAGAAATTGCCGATGCAAAAAAATCAGCCGAAAATTTTACCGGAGGAACCAGTGGTTTGTACAACGGTACAACCTATAACTGGATGTTGAGAGCTGTTTCTAAAAAAGCACGGGAGGAGTATATTGCAGCTCAAAAAGGCTGGAACACAAATGCAGGGTCCGTTTCAAAACTCAATACTGCATTGGATGACTTGAAAAACAGTTGTTCAGCAAAAATGGCACTGCTGAAAATGGAAAATGGGTTATTCCGTTACCGTGATGCACCAGGTGAGGCATTGATGAAAGGTTATTTAAAAAATCCTGCAATTTTAAAAATTCATAAGATCGGGGTTTCGGATGCTGACTGGTTGATAGAGAAAAACAGTTTTGGCATTCCGCTATATCGTTATAAAAGAGGAACCATGTGGGTAAGAAATAACAACGACGATCATCCTTACTGCAAAGGATTATTCTTTGTTATTAAACAGGATTATTCGGGTGGCGGAACCTATGGCAAATCCTTTATCAGTGAGTATAGCGAAGAATTAAGAGGTTGCCAGTGATACAAAAAATCAATTGCAACTTTCCGTTTTAAAAAAAAATCGTTTCTTTAATTTGTGTTGGATCGGCAGCACCGGTTTTATATTTATATCCCGGCATTAATTTTATGACAACTTTTATCAGAACCACTTCCGATAATCCGGATTTTCAAATGCTTGTTGCCCTGCTTGATGCCGACTTAAAAATAAGGGACGGTGAAGAGCATGCCTTTTACGCACAATTCAACAAGACAGCTAACCTTAACAATGTAATTGTTTGTTATGTTGATGATAAACCCATTGGCTGTGGCGCCTTTAGAGCACATGGTGAACAAAAAGCAGAAATTAAAAGAATGTTTGTACAGCCTGAGTACCGTGGACACAGTATTGGTCTTAACATTTTAAAAGAACTGGAATTATGGGCATAGGAATTAAATTATACAGCCTGTGTTTTGGAAACCGGTAAAAAACAACCGGAAGCCATCAGCTTGTATCAAAAAGCAGGATATACCATCATTAAAAGTTACGGACAATATAAAAACGTTGAAAACAGTGTCTGTTTGTCAAAATCCATCTTATAAAAAAACTACACGCTTACAATTATGCAGTTAAATTACAAAACCAACCGGCTCATTTTAAATAAACTTACAGTACATGATGCAGCTTTTATTTTTGAACTGGTAAACACACCGGGATGGATAAAATTCATTGGCGACAGGAATGTTAAAACAACCGAAGATGCCGTTAACTATAATCAAAAGATCATCAGCAATGCCGGTATCAATTACTGGGTTGTAAAATTACAGGATCAGCAAATTGCAGTTGGCATCATCACGTTTATAAAACGAGACTACCTGGATCATCATGATATCGGCTTTGCTTTTCTTCCGGCTTATGCAAAACAGGGTTATGCCTTTGAAGCAGCTTTGGCTGTTTTAACCAACCTGGTAAAAGATAAAGAACATTCAACCATATTGGCCACCACTATTAAAGAAAATGAGGCTTCCATTCAATTATTAAAAAAACTGGGCTTTACTTACCGTAACGAAATAAAAAACGGAAATGATCTGCTTGATGTGTACACAGTTAATGAAGCCAGATTAAATATACCAGGATAAGAATTTACGATGAATATTAAGTTCTTCTGCTTCCCCACTTTCCTGTACTTTTGTTTTACATGAACCAAACTGCAGCAGCGTTACAGGCCTTATTTAACAGGATACCCAGGAGGCACTCATTGGATAATGTAAAAGACATCTACGGCATCCTTGCAGGGTATGAGGATATTTTAATAAGCATTGAAGCTGTAAATCCTTTTTATGAAAAAACAATTCCTGGTTTTTTTGATGAGCTTGAAGCGGTAAGGTCAACTATAAAAAGATCTACCGATAATAAAGCATCTAAAAAAAATAAAGACAGTCTTTTTGATGAAGGATCGGGCGCTTTAAAAGACAGTATGCTGGCTTTGATGGAAATATATGGAAATGGAGAGCGGACTGCCTGAAAACACCTGCAAATTATTGATCACCCTTAATGATATTTTTTTTTGCTTTTATCATGTAATTATTATTACTTTTAAAAAACATTAATTCCAAACAAACTAAAACTTCAGTATGAAAAAATTAATCTTTCTTTTGACCACTTTATTTACCCTGCAGGGATTTGCACAGGAAGTAAGCAAGGAATATGACAAAATCGGCAAATTTTATCATGGCGTTGCCATTGTTTGGAAAAATGGGCTTTGTGGTGTTATTAAATCAAGCGGAAAAGAAATTGTGAAACCTGAATATGAAAAAATACGTCCCTTTGGCAGCGATGGCATTTCATACACAACCAAAGAAGGAAAAACAGGTTTACTCAGTATTGAAGGAAAAGTAATTGCTCAGAATATTTATGAATCAATTGCGCCTTTCAGAAATGGCCGTGCCATTACTAAAATGA
>JANOVD010000164.1:0-28983 GCA_031417255.1 Chitinophagaceae bacterium | reverse complement strand
CCATGTTGGCCATGCATGCTTTTAATGAAGCCGTTGCAGATGCCGGCCTTGCTTCTTCAACAGTAAGTGCATTTGATACGGCATTGGTTGGTGCAAACACTGTTGGCGGCATGTGTTTAACAGACGAATTGTATCACGATGCCAATTCAAACCAGGATGGTTCTGATTATTTAGGTTCTTATGATGGAGCATCGGTTTGCCTTTACCTGCAAAAGCGTTTTGGTATGAACGGCATTATCAATACCATTAATACCGCCTGTTCCTCATCGGCCAATGCCATCATGTATGGTGCCATGCTCATCAATAACGGCTTTGCAAAAAGAGCCATTGTTGGCGGTACAGACAGTCTTGCAAAATTTACCATCAACGGGTTTAATGCTTTACACATTTTATCGCCCGATATCTGCACACCATTTGATGAAGGCAGGCAGGGTTTGAATTTGGGAGAAGGCGCTGCATTTTTAATTTTAGAAAAAGAAGAAGATATCAATGGTAAAAAAGTATATGCCCAATTATCAGGCTACTGCAATACCAATGATGCTTATCATCCGTCTTCTTTATCTGATGAAGGAGATGGGCCATTCCTTTCCATGCAGGGTGCATTGCAGCTTGCAAAACTTTTGCCCAACCAGATTGATTTTATAAATGCACATGGAACGGGTACCGAAAACAATGATGAAGTAGAAAGCAGGGCCATGATCCGTTTGTTCGATAAACCTCCTGCCTTTGCATCTACCAAGGGAAATATCGGGCATACACTTGGCGCCGCCGGAGCAATTGAAGCTGTGTACAGCATTTTAAGTTTAATGCACCAGGAAGTATATCAAAACCTTCATTTTAAAAATCAAATTCCTGCAAAAGGTTTAACGCCGGTGCAATCATTTAAAAAAATGCCGGTAAATCATGTTATGAGTAACTCCTTTGGTTTTGGTGGCAATTGTTCTTCACTTGTATTTTCAAAAGTCTGATCCGCTATGTTGTATATCCATCAAACATATTGCATATCGCCACAACAAACATCGCAGCAGCCGGGCATTGAAATGATGCATGAACCGGTTGATAAAAAACTGCTTGCCATTGAGCCTGCTTACGAAGGAATTCCTCCAGGCGTTTTACGCCGGATGGGCAAAGCCATAAGAATGGGTGTTGGCGCAGCTTTACCGCTAATCAAACAAACAGAAACCATCAACGGAATAATCATCGGCTCGGCAAATGCCGGCATGGACGAGTGTGTAAAATTTTTAAACCAGATCGTTCAGTACGAAGAAGGGCAATTAACGCCCGGCAATTTTGTACAAAGCACCAGTAATGTAATTGCAGGCCAGTTAGGCATGATAACCAAAAACAATGGCTATAATATAACCCATATACATCTTGGCCTTGCTTTTGAAAATGCTTTGATTGATGCCATCATGCAGCTCAACGCAAACCCGTCAAACAATTATTTGCTGGGTGGTGTTGATGAAATTTCGGCCTATCATTTTAATATTGAAAAATTGGCGGGGGCTTATAAAGCAGAAGATATATCCAATAAGCTGTTGTATGAAACAGATAGTCCCGGTTCTGTTGTGGGCGAAGGCGCAGCCATGTTTGTTGTAAATGCAAAGCAGCAATCGGCCATTGCTAAAGTTACTGCCATTAATACTTTACACAGCACTGATGTTAATCTGGTGAAGCAGCAATTAAAAATATTCTTGCAAAATAATATGAAAGCTGATGAAGAAATTGATCTCTTCCTTTCAGGCGAAAATGGCGACAACCGTACATTACCGTTTTACTCTGCCTGCGAAACCCTGCTTGCCGATGATACAACTGTTGTACGTTACAAACATCTCGTTGGCGAGTATGATACAGCATCGGCCATGGGCCTTTGGTATGCCTGCCGGATTTTAGAGTTACAACAGGTTCCGCAACATATGCTCAAAAAAGATTCCGCTAAAACAGGTTACAAAAATATTTTGTTGTATAATAATTTTAAAGGCCTGCAGCATAGTTTTGTTTTGGTTTCGGGATGTTAAGTATGCCATCGTTACTTACTTATTTTAACAGACAGATGCTAACTACTTGCGAAAAGATATAGAATTAATATTTTGATATAATTTATTTAATAAGTAATTTGATTTTTTAATGTTTAAGCTGTTCTAAAAATCAGCGGCCTGATTTAAGTTATGCAATTTCAAATCGTTTTAAAGTGATTATAATAAAGAGTATTCAAAACAGGATTTATGAGATTCGTGGACAACGTGTAATGCTGGATTATGATTTAGCAACCTTGTACGATGTACCTACCAAAGTTTTAAACCAGGCTGTAAAGCGTAATCCAAAGCGCTTTCCTCCGGATTTTATGTTTAGGCTTACCCTCGCCGAATGGGAGGAGATGCGGTCACAATCTGTGACCGCATGGGAAAATTTGAATGTGATGGGGTCACAAATTGTGAACATGATGCACAGCTAAACCAGATCTACGATGCCATGGAAAACCTGCTTGATGACCCTTCGACTTCGCTCAGGAGCAGCTCAAAAAAAATGGGAAGACCGGGAAAGAATAGGATTTAAAAAATAAACACAATGAAAAGAAAATGGAGCACCCTTATTTATATCCTTATCGTAGCCGGATTGGGCATTGTTATTTACTGGATAACGAAGCAGGGCAATGTATTGCAAAGTCCGGCACTTACTGCACAGCAAATACAAACAGCAAAAGATACATCAGCAACCAATGATTTTAATGTTTTCACCGATTCATTTAAACACAATCTCACCGAACCCCTGGCCGTATTGCTATTACAGATCATTGTCATCATAGCATTTGCACGCCTCTTTGGTTTTCTGTTTAAAAAAATTGGGCAGCCTGCTGTTATCGGCGAAATTGTGGCAGGCATTATATTGGGTCCATCTATTATCGGGGCTTATTTTCCGGAGATAAATCATTTTTTATTTCCTGCCGCATCATTGATAACACTCAGCTTCCTAAGCCAGATAGGCCTTATCCTTTTCATGTTTATCATTGGTATGGAGCTGGATCTGAAAGCCATCAGCAAACAGGCTTATGGCGCAGTTATCATCAGCCACGCCAGTATTATCATTCCTTATACATTGGGTATGGGCCTGGCCTATTATATTTATCGTGACTATGCGCCTGCAGGTACTACTTTTTTATCCTTCGCATTATTTATGGGCATTGCCATGAGTATTACTGCCTTTCCGGTGCTGGCCAGGATACTGCAGGAAAAAGGTTTAACCCGAAGTAAACTTGGTGCCATGGCACTTACCTGTGCTGCTGCCGACGATCTTACGGCATGGTGCATATTGGCTGCAGTAATTGCATTGGTAAAGTCAGGTTCATCCATGAGTGTTTTATATACCATTGGTTTGGCAGTTGTTTATGTACTGGTAATGCTTAAACTGGTAAGGCCATATTTAGAAAGACTGAGTACTATTTACGACAACAAGGAAAAAAAGAGAACACCCATCATTGCTTTGTTGTTTGTCATCCTCATCATATCATCCTATATCACATCTGTTATTGGCATACATGCTTTGTTTGGTGCATTCATGGCAGGGGTTATCATGCCATCCAGTTTCAGTTTTCGTAAAATTGTTATTGATAAGATTGAAGATGTAAGTATCATTTTGCTGCTGCCGTTGTTTTTTGTAATAACCGGTTTAAGAACACAGATAGGTTTAATAAACGAAGGCCACCTGTGGGTTACATTCGGCTGGATATTATTGGTAGCCGTTGCCGGAAAATTTGGCGGCAGTGCTCTTGCTGCACGTATGGTAGGACAAAGCTGGAAAGATAGTTTATCAATCGGTGTATTGATGAACACCCGTGGCTTGATGCAACTGATCGTTTTAAATATTGGTTATGATTTAGGGATTCTCTCGCCGGAAATATTTGCCATGATGGTGTTGATGGCACTGGTAACTACATTTATGACAGGACCTGCGCTGGATCTGATAAATTGGTTGATGCCGGAAAAAGCAGAAAAGAAGGACTCATCAACTGTTATTAATGCGCCTCCTGAAAACTAAATATGCCCTCGCCGCTGTGGTTGCTGTCCCCACCAACCACAGTGATAAGCTTGTTTTAAGCACACCCACACTTATTCCCTTTATTGTTTTAATTTTATCCCGATTCAGATAAATTTTTTTCATCAATTGCTAACTGATAACAATGGCCGGTTCCGATTCCCTGAGGGAGAAAGTTGATGTTTTGAAAGCCTGTGTTATTATTCCTACCTATAACAACGCAGCTACACTTGCGGGTGTAATTGAAGATGTAGCAGGGTACAGCGATCATATTATTGTGGTAAACGACGGGTCAACCGATAACACCGTTGATATTGTAAAAAACTACCCTGCTGTTCAGTTTATCAGCTACCCAAAAAATGTGGGCAAGGGCTGGGCGCTGCGTAAAGCTTTTGCTTATGCTACGCAAAAAGGCTATCAATATGCAATAACCATTGATTCCGACGGGCAGCATTTTGCAAAAGACCTTCCTGCTTTTATTGATAAGGTTGAAGAAGCGCCCAATGCCATTATAATTGGCGCCCGCAATATGGCTCAGGCTTCTGTGCCTGGTGGCAGCAGCTTTGGCAATAAATTTTCCAACTTTTGGTTTAAGGTAGAAACAGGTATCACAAGTCTTGATACACAATCCGGCTACCGGCTTTATCCTTTAGCGCCCCTAAAAAACATGCGCTTTGTAACCCGTAAATACGAATTTGAAATTGAAGTGCTGGTAAGAGCCGCCTGGAAGGGCGTGGATGTGGTTTCTGTTCCGGTAACAGTTTATTATGCCCCCGCAGCAGAAAGGGTTTCGCATTTCCGTCCCTTTAAAGATTTTTTCCGCATCAGTATTTTAAATACCATCCTGGTGCTTATCAGTTTTCTGTATATAAAACCACGTGATTTTATAAGACTACTTTTTGATAAACAAAAACTCAGGAAACTCTTTAATGATCATTTGTATCATCCGCATCACTCAGCCCAATTGAAAGCAACATCTGTTGCCTTCGGTATTTTTATGGGCATTGCACCCATCTGGGGATTTCAACTGGTGTCTGCCATTTTTCTGGCCATTTTATTTAAGCTCAACAAGCCATTGGTGATTGTTGCGGCTAACATCAGCATACCGCCCATGATACCGGTTATTATTTTCGGCAGTTATAAAATGGGCGCATTCTGGATGGGTGACAATGCCATGCAGATCGGGTTCAGTAAATCCATATCGCTCGATTCTATAAAAAACAACCTCCTGCAATATATTTACGGAAGCATCACACTCGCTGTTATTGCAGGCATTGCATTTGGCCTGCTTACATTTGTTTTTTTAAAACTGATCGATAAAAAAAAGGCGGTTATTACCGGGGCTGATTAATACATGAAAAAGATCTTACTGCACATCTATCATTTTTATAAAAAGCGACAGCCCGCTTTGTATATCACATTCGCCATTATTTTTTTAACTGCCGGCTGGTTTGCCATGCAGGTAAAGTTTGAAGAAGACATTGCCAAAATTTTACCAAAGGATAAAAAGATTAAAAAACTGAACGCCGTTTTTCAAAACTCAAAGTTCATGGATAAGCTGGTGGTTACGGTTGCTTTAAAAGATACCACTGCCGAAGCACAACCCGACAGTCTTGTTACCTATGCCGATGAACTTGCTGCTAACATGCAGCAAAAACTGGCACCCTTCATCACTAAAATAAATTATAAGGTTGATGATAACCTGGCACTGGAATTATTTGAAACCATCAGCAACCACTTACCCGTTTACCTCAATGAAAAAGATTATACCGAAATTGATTCGCTGATAAAACCAGAAAAAGTAAAGGAAACACTGGAGCAAAATTTCCGCACACTTACTTCACCCGCAGGCTTTGCACTAAAATCTATCATCAGCAAAGACCCTGTGGGCATTAGTTTACCGGCATTAAAAAAACTGCAGCAATTACAATACGACGAAAATTTTGAGCTCTACGATAATTATATTCTTACTAAAGACCGGAAGCACCTGATGCTTTTCATAACACCTGCATTTCCGCCAAACAATACGGGTAAAAATGCTTTGCTGTTAAAAGGGTTGGATAGTTTGATTGATAACAACAGCAGCAATGTAACAGCATCTTATTTTGGTGCAACCGCAGTTTCGGTTGGCAATGCTTTACAACTTCGTAAAGATTCTTTACTTACACAGGGCATTACCATTCTCTTCATCATTGTTTTTCTGGCATTTTATTTTCGTAAAAAAAGAGCGCCTTTTATTATTTTGATACCGGTAATATTTGGTGCTGTGTTTTCATTGGCTGCCATTTATTTTTTAAAAGGCAGTATCTCAGTCATTGCACTGGGCACCGGTTCGGTAGTGTTGGGTATTGCCGTAAATTATTCGCTGCACGTTTTTAATCATTACCGGCACACCCGTAATATTGAAGAACTGATCCGTGACCTGGCCATGCCTATGACGGTGGGCAGCTTTACCACCATCGGCGGTTTTTTATGTCTGCAGTTTGTGGAGTCAGAAATGCTGAAAGACCTGGGACTCTTTGCTGCATTCAGTTTAATAGGCGCTTCACTTTGTTCATTAATATTTCTGCCGCATTTTATTGCCGGTAAAAAAGAACAGGCCACGCATGTTGCCGATAAGTTTTCGTGGATAGATAAAATTGCATCATTAAGGCCCGAGTATAATAAATACCTGGTGATACCCATTTTGGGTTTAACCATTGTTTTTGCTTTTTGGGCCAGTAAAGTTGGCTTTGAATCTGACCTGCAGAACATGAATTTCATGAGCAGCAAATTAAAGGAGTCGGAGAAAAAACTCAACCACATCAATCAATATGCTTTACAATCTGTTTACCTGGTTACCGAAGGCAAAACTTTAGATGACGCCCTTGTTAACAATGAAAAATTAGTTACGCAGATTGAAAAGCTGCAGGATAAAAACATTGTAAAAAAATACTCGGGCGTTTCATCGCTTATCATTTCAGATGCTGCACAAAAGAAAAGAATAGAGAAATGGAATGCTTACTGGACAACAGAAAAGAAAGAAGCACTGATGGCATTGTTGATAAAAGAAGGCACGGCATTAAAATTCAACGCCACAGCATTTGATAATTTTAAAATGCTGCTCAATAATGAATATGTACCGGTTGATAAGAATGCAATGGCCGATGTTCGTAAAAATTTCCTGGATGATTACATCACCGAAAAACCCGGCAAAACAACAGTTGTAACCCTTGTAAAAACTATTCCTGAAAAAAGGCAGGAAGTTTATAAGACTTTTGAAAACGAAGAACACGTTACCGTGTTGGATAAACAATACCTCACCACACGGATGGTGGAGATCATCAATTCCGATTTTACAAGCATTGCTTTAATGACCTCCTTTTTGGTTTTTATGGTATTGTTGATCGTTTACGGAAGAATAGAGCTGACGCTGGTTTCATTCATCCCCATGTTCATCACCTGGGTTTGGATACTGGGCATCATGGGCATGGCCGGCATTCAGTTCAATATCATCAACATCATCATATCAGCATTGATTTTTGGGTTGGGCGATGATTACAGCCTCTTCATCATGGATGGATTGCTGCAGGAATACAAGACCGGCAAAAAGAATCTCTCTTCTTTCAAATCTTCCATCATCTTATCTGCCGTAACAACTATTGCAGGTTTGGGTGTTTTAATTTTTGCACAACACCCTGCATTAAAGTCCATTGCACTAATTTCTATCATCGGTATTCTTTGTGTGGTCATCATGTCGCAGATATTGATACCTTTTTTCTTTTCCATTTTAATAAAGAACCGGGTAAACAGAAACCGTTTTCCCTGGACAGCCTGGGGATTCATTAAATCATCCTTTGCGTTTTCTTATTTTATCGGCTGGAGTATTGCCTTTACGCATATCGCCTGGATATTTGCAATGTTCAATATCAAAGAAAGAGGCAAGCTCATTTACCATACCATCATTTCAAGAGTATGCAGGCGGCTGGTGTATATTATGATCAATGTAAAAAAGAAGATCATCAATCCGCAAGTAGAAAAATTTAAAACACCGGCCATCATTATTGCCAATCACCAGTCTTCGCTGGATATACTGCCGCTGATCATGCTGCATCCAAAATTGCTGATGATCACCAACAACCGCATCTGGAATTCGCCTTTGTTTGGTAAAGTTATCCGAATGGCAGATTATTTTCCGGCAGAACAGATTGAAACAGACCTTAGCCTGGTGGAGGACCGGATTAAAAACGGCTACTCCGTAATTATTTTTCCGGAAGGCACACGTGCCGAAGATGGTGTGATCAAGCGTTTTCACAAAGGCGCTTTTTATCTTGCTGAAAAATTAAATGTAGATATCCTGCCCATCATGATACATGGCACCAATTATACATTAACCAAGCAGGACCAGCTTTTAAAAGACGGGCAACTCACTGTTAAAATTTTACCCCGCATAAAACCGGATGATAAAAGCTATGGAAACGGTTATGCCGAAAGAGCCAAACATATTGGCCGGTATTTCAGGCATGAATTTGATATGCTTAAAACAGAAATTGAAAAGCCAAAATATTTCAGAGAAAAACTGATCTATAATTATCTCTATAAAGGCCCCTTGCTGGAGTGGTATATGCGGATAAAAACGAAGCTGGAAAAGAATTATCAGCCTTTTCATGAGCTTGTTCCGATGCAGGGTAAAATACTGGACATTGGCTGTGGTTATGGTTTTATACCTTATATGTTATCATTCACATCATCACAAAGACAGATTACAGGTATAGATTATGACGAAGAAAAAATTGATACTGCAAATCATTGTTTCAGCAAAACCAATAACATTAATTTTGTGCACAGCGATGTGATGGGGTTTGAATTTGAAAAATATGATGCCATCATCCTGGCCGATATGTTGCATTACCTGCAGGAAGCTGAACAGAAACTGGTGATTGAAAAATGTATCAGCAATCTTAATCCCGGCGGCATAATTATTATCAGGGATGGAGATAAAGACAAGGAAGCAATGCATAAGAAAACAAAGCTTACAGAATTCTTCTCTACTAAAGTTTTTAATTTTAATAAAACAAAAGAAACAGGATTGAGTTTTTTATCGGGCAATATGATAAGAAGCATTGCAGCAGCAAAAAATATGAGCTGCAATGAAATGGCCGATTCAAAACTTACATCAAACACCATATTTATATTGAAGAAAGTTTAGAGAAGTTTAGAAAGTTTAGGAGTTTAGAGTGCTGCACTAAACCTTCTAAACTCCTAAACTTCTAAACCAATAAAAAGATTTGGAAAACAATTACGACATAGTGATCATCGGAAGCGGCATGGGCGGACTGGTTTGTGCCGATATCCTCGGGCGTGAAGGCTATAAAGTTTGTGTATTGGAAAAAAACAAACAGATTGGTGGCTGCCTGCAAACCTATGTTCGGGATAAAGTTATTTTTGATTCTGGTGTTCATTATCTCGGTGGCCTCGGCAAAGGACAAAACCTTTACCAGGTGTTTAAATACATGGGCATTATCGAAAAGTTGAAGCTTCAGAAAATGGATGAGGATTGTTTTGATAAGATTATCATTGAAAACGACGAAAAGGAATATGCTTATGCACAGGGCTACGAAAATTTTATTCAACGCCTGTTGCAGGATTTTCCCAATGAAGAAAAGGCTCTGCGTTTGTATTGTGATAAGATAAAAGAAGTGTGTAGTAAATTTCCTTTATACAATTTAAGGGCCGGTGGAAATATGGATGAAAAGAACCTGGTACTGGGTATTGATACAAAAACATTTATCGAATCCATTACCAGCGATAAAAAACTGCAGGCCGTATTGGTGGGTAATAACATGCTCTATGTTTTGCAGGCAGGTAAAACACCTTTTTATGTACACGCTATGATATTGAACAGTTATATTGAAAGCTCCTGGAAATGTATTGACGGCGGATCGGAAATTGGAAAATATATTGCAAAAAGTATTCGTGAACATGGCGGTGAAATACGCCGCAATACCGAAGTGAAAAGAATTGTAGTAGATGAGGGCGAAGTGAAATCTGTGGAACTGGCTGATGGTTCGCATGTGTATGCAAAACATTTTATCAGCAATATGCACCCGGTACGTACGCTCGATATGACGGAAAGCAAACTCATCAAACATGCTTACAAAAGCCGCATTAAAAATCTTGAAAATACCATCGGTGGTTTTATTATCAATATTGTTTTTAAAAAAGACAGTTTTAAATACGTAAAAAATAATTATTACTATCACAAAGACGGTCATATATGGAACATGGCCGATCATACCGAAGCTAACTGGCCGCTTTGTTATTGTGTGTTTTTTTCAGCTTCATCAAAAACATCAGACTATGCCGACTCGATGACGCTGCTGGCTTATATGCGGTATGATGAAGTGAAACAATGGGAACAAACCTTTAATACCGTATCGGCTGTTGAAGACAGGGGCCCGGGTTACGAAGCATTTAAAAAACGCAAGGCAGAAACATTACTGGATTGTGTGGAAGAAAAATTTCCCGGCCTGAGGAGTTGTATAAAAATATATTACACCGCTACACCACTTTCTTACCGTGATTATGTGGGTAATGATGATGGCTCGATGTACGGTATTGTAAAAGATTATCAGAATCCGTTAAAAACATTTATATCGCCACGCACCAAAATACCTAACCTGTATTTAACGGGGCAAAATCTTAATTTACATGGCATACTGGGCGCTACCATGAGTGGCCTGGTTACCTGTACAGCTTTTTTAGGGAACGATGACATTATAGAAAAAATCAGAAATGCTTAAAAGAAAAAAAATCTGGAGACGGGTACTTCGGGTATTGGGGGTGTTCCTGGTTTTGCTGTTCATAGGTGCTGTTTATTTAGTGCAGGTATCAAAAGTTGCAAATCCAAAATCGGCCGATACCGGCAGCCTGAAATTACAGCGAACCGATCATGGCAATGGTTTTTATACAATTAACAATAGCTGGTTTCGCCACAGTAAAAGCGGCCTGTACGAATTGTATGTAGAAGGAGATGCTTTTGAACGTGGGGTTATTAACGGCAAACTTACTCAAGAGCTGGTGATAAGACAGGAAGATCATTTTGCAGCCCAGATAACCAAAATGGTGCCATCAAAATTTAAAAGAAGTTTTTTAAAATATCTTATTGGCTGGTTTAACCGTAACCTTGATAAAAATGTAACAGAAGAGTACAGGGAAGAAATTTACGGCGTATCAGAATCGGCTTCACCAAAATACAAATACCTGGGCACCAATTACCAGCGCATTTTAAATTACCATGCTGCACACGATATTGGCCATGCAGTGCAAAATCTGGCAATAGTTGGCTGCACTTCTTTTGGTACCTGGGGCGGTATGTCGGCCGACAGCACGATGATCATTGGCCGCAATTTTGATTTTTATGTGGGCGATAAATTTGCAGAGGATAAGATCGTTGCATTTTTTAATCCAACAAAGGGCCATAAGTTTATGACGGTTACCTGGGGCGGTTTTGTAGGTGCAGTATCCGGCATGAATGACCAGGGATTATCTGTAACCATCAATGCTGCAAAAACCAGCCTGCCAACAGGTTCGGCAACACCGGTTTCATTGGTAACCAGGGAAATTTTACAGTACGCAAAAAATATAAAGGAAGCGATTGCAATTGCCAGGTCAAGAAAAATGTTTGTGTCAGAATCTTTTTTGGTGGCATCGGCTGCCGATAACAAAGCGGTGATCATTGAAAAAACACCCGACAGCCTGGATGTGTACGATCCGCAAAAAGATCTTATTGTTTGCACCAATCATTTTCAAAGTAAAGGTTTGGGAAAAACAAAAATGAATATTGAGCAGGAAAATGAAAGCGCATCTTCATACCGCTATAAAAGATTAACAGAGCTGTTGAACACCAACGGAAAAAATACTGTGCAGAAAACCATCAATATTTTGCGTGACCAAAAAGGGCTGAACGGTGCAAACATTGGCATGGGCAACGAAAAAGCCATCAACCAGTTAATTGCCCATCACTCCATAGTTTTTGAACCAAAAAAACTGATTGTTTGGGTTTCTACTTCGCCCTGGCAGCTTGGAGAGTATGTGGCTTACGACCTCAATAAAATTTTTGCATTGCATGGTTTGAAAGAAAACAAAGAAATTGCCGACAGCAGTTTAACTATTGCTCCAGATTCTTTTTTATTCTCTCCTATGTTTAAAAACTTTGAGGTTTTCAGGTCGCTGAAGCAGCAGATACTGGATGGAGGCAAGGTAAATACCGGCAGCCTGGTTGCCAGCAATCCTGAATTTTATAATGCGTATCTTTTGGCCGGAGATTACCTGTACAAACAGAAAATGTACAAAGAAGCATTGCAAAACTATCAGCTTGCTTTAACAAAAGTTATTGCAACAAAAAAAGAAGAAGATCATATTAAAGAACAGATACAAAAAATAAACAAAAAGCTTGCGCTATGATATTTGGTATTGGTACAGACTTGATAGAAGTTGAACGGGTAGCAGATAAGATGGAAAAAAAATCAGGTTTTAAAGAACTGGTTTTTTCTCCTGATGAAATTATATATTGTGAAGCCAGAACTTATAAATATGAACACTATGCGGCACGTTTTGCAGCCAAAGAAGCTTTTTTAAAAGCCATTGGCACCGGCTGGCGAAACGGAACTGCATTTAACGAAATAGAAATTTATAATGATGAGGAAGGAAAACCGGAGATTCGTTTTCATGGCCTCACAGCAGCAACCATTGCTGATCAGAAGCTGGGAAAGATCTTTGTTTCACTCTCTCATCTTAAAACAATGGCATGTGCCATGGTAATAATAGAAAACGCAGAATAGTTTTTTGTTGCTTCGCAAAAAATTGGCCCTAAAAATAAAGGCTTTGCCTGCGGCAAATCAGGCATTGCCACTGAAACACAGAAGCACAGAAAAAATACAAATCGGGTTTCTGTGTTTCCGTGCTTCTGTGGCAATTTTAATATTCCCGAAGGGAATAAAAAACTCTGCCATTCTTTTTGTCTTAGTCAATCTTTGTGGCTAAATTCAATTTTGTTTTCAAAACTAAATCATAGCAGTAGCTATAGCTTATGAATTATTCACCCGAAGCCGCTTTTCAAAGTATTGAAGAGATAAAAGCCATGCAGGAAATAAAACTGCAGGAAACAATTGCTTATCTTAATCAGCACTCACCTTTTTATAAGGAATTTTTCTCCAAGGCAAGGTTCAATCCTTCAGGCATTAAAACCATAGAAGACCTGGAAGTAATTCCGGTTACCATTAAGGAAGACCTGCAGCAACGCAATGAAGATTTTTTATGTGTGCCCCGCAACAAGATTATTGAATACAGCTCTACCTCCGGTACATTGGGCAACCCTGTTAGTATCATGCTTACCGAAAATGATTTGCAGCGATTGGCCTGCAACGAATACGCTTCTTTTGTGAGTGCCGATGGCTCGGTGAATGATGTGTACCAGCTCATGCTTACATTAGACCGTCAGTTTATGGCGGGCATGGCTTATTATATGGGCATTCAAAAACTGGGGGCCGGTATTATCAGGCTGGGACCGGGCGTTCCTTCGCTGCAATGGGAAACTATTTTAAGGCTTAAGCCTACAGCCATTGTTACTGTACCGTCATTTATCATCAAATTAATTAATTACGCCGCAGAGCATAAAATTGATATCAGCAGCACTACGGTTAAAAAAGCAATTTGTGTTGGTGAAAATATCCGCAACACCGATTTTTCGCTGAACCCGATAGGGAAAAAAATAACCGATGCCTGGAACATAAAATTATATTCAACCTATGCGTCTACCGAAATGCAGACCGCATTTACAGAATGCAACGAATGCCGTGGCGGCCACCTGCAACCCGACCTGGTGATAGTAGAATTGCTGGATGAAATGAATAAACCGGTTAAAGCCGGCGAGCCGGGTGAGGTAACCATCACCACACTGGGCGTAGAAGGTATGCCCCTGCTGCGTTACAAAACCGGCGACATTTGTATGTACGATGATAGCCCCTGCGCCTGTGGCCGCAACAGCCTGAGGCTTTCGCCGGTGGTTGGCCGCAAAAAACAGATGATCAAATTTAAAGGCACTACTTTATATCCTCCGGCACTTTTCGATTTGCTGCACGAAATGGAAGATGTGGTGGATTATGTTGCAGAAGTTTATTCAAATGATATGGGAACAGATGAAGTGCTCATTTATATTGTACCGGTTGACTTTGCAGAAGAATGTAACCGGAAAATAAGGGCAAACCTGCAGGCCAGGTTAAGGGTAAGTCCGCACATAAAATATATAACCGAAGAAGAAATTAAAAAAATACAGATGCCCGAAGCCGGAAGAAAGATCATCAGGTTTATTGACAGGCGTAATTGATATAAAAATCACCCTGTAAATTTTTATCAAACAAGGAATACCTTAATTTTATCCTCCTAAATACAAAACTTATGAACGAACAGTATGATGTAGTGGTTCTGGGCGGAGGCCTTGCCGGACTCACCTTATCGCTGCAACTTAAAAATGCAAAACCTGATATTTCCATATTGGTGTTGGAAAGAAGAGAAAGCGAAGCTGCAACGGCTGCACATAAAGTTGGCGAATCAACTGTAGAACTGGGCACACATTATTTACGGGAAGTACTGGATATTAAAGGCTATTTGGAAGAACACGAACTACCCAAACATGGCCTTCGCTTTTTCTTTAAAAATGATACGAAAGATGATATTGCCAGCCGTGTGGAACTGGGCCCACGCTTAAGATTGCCCGTACCAAGCCACCAGCTTGACAGGGGTACGCTTGAAAATTACCTGATGAAACTTACCAGGGAAAAAGGAAATGACCTGGTGTTGGGTGCAAAGGTATCAGGCGTTGAAATATCAAAAGAAAACGGCCACGAAGTTTCTTATATTAAAGGGGGAGAAGAAATAAAAGTTAAATGCCGCTGGGTAGCTGATGCATCGGGCAGGTCAAGTGTTTTGAAACGCAAGTTTCAATTTCAAAAACCCATGGAGCATCATGCCAATGCAGCATGGTGGCGGTTGAAAGGGGTTATTGATATTGATACCTGGACCGATAATAAAGACTGGCAATCATTCCTTGAACCAGGCCTGCGTTATTTAAGTACCGTGCATTTTATGGACAGCGGCTATTGGTTATGGGTAATTCCGCTGGGCAGTAAAAATACAAGCATCGGCATTGTTGCCGATCCGGCTGTTCATCCGTTTGAAACATATAATACTTACGAAAAAGCGGTTGAATGGATGAGGATTAATGAACCACTGGCTTATAAAATGCTGGTGCCTTTGGGCGAAGGCGATGGATTAATGGATTTTAAAGTTCTTAAACATTATGCTCATCATACGCAAAGGGTTTATTCAACAGACAGGTGGGGAACAGCCGGAGAGTCGGGCCCGTTCTTAGATCCGTTGTATTCGCCGGGTACTGATTTTATTGGCATGAACAATGGTTGGCTGAGCGATTTGATCCTGCGTGACCTGGATGGAGAAGATATTGAAACACGTGTTACTGTTTACGAACAATGCCACCTGGCATTGGTTGATGCCTGGATACCGGTTTATCAAAACAAATACCTGTTGATGGGAAATACCCAGATCATGGTGATCAAAATTTTCTGGGACTGGGCAACTTACTGGGCAATACCATGTCATTTATTTGCCAATAAAGCTTTTACAAACATCAGGATATTGAAAGATCTGTTTGCAGCAAAGAATGGATTAGGCCGCAAGTTTGGAGAGTTGCATAAAGTAATGCAGGATCTGTTTTTAGAATGGCTTCCGTTTGAGAACAGAGTATTTTCAAACCGGTATATCGATCCTTTTGATCTGTCGGCATTGCGCAAATTTCAGGAAGATATTGAAGTGCAGCAAGAGCCTGCTGAACTGATTGAACAGATAGCCAAAAACATGAACATGCTGGAACAGTTGGCTGTAGCCATTTTCAGGCTGGTTAGTGCAGAAGTGAATGGCACATCGCCGGATATAAAAGTAAATCCTTACACTATTAACCTGGGTAAAAAAGAAGGAGCTGTAATGCTTGATACAGAATCTGATGAAGCCATTGCACCATGTGAAGCTATTATGAATGATGTGGATGTGATGTGGTTTTATCCCAAGCCGGCTATGCAAACTGCGGAATGATCACTTAAATAACTTTGGCAATTAATCAACTTTGGCAAAGTTTTAAACTTTGCCAAAGTTTTAATACCATGAAAGAAGTTTTACAAAGAATAGAAAGAATCAAATCTGTTTTCCTGGAAACGCAATTGTTTTATGTAAGTAATGATGACATAGAATCATTAACAGCATACCTGGAGAATATCCCATCCGAATTTCGTTCCATTGCTTATGAAAGCGCCTCTATGGCTATTGCTATAAAAGATCTGGCGCATGGCGGTGTGTTGAAAAACTGGCTGCATTATGTAAGCGTACCAGCAAAAGCACACCAGGCACAGGTTTATGTGGGATTGGGTTGGGCCATTGCAAAATCTAATCTTCTTTTTTTACCCGTTGTTGAAAAAATTGAAACCCGTTATTATCACCGGGTTGCTGATGGCTGTGGTTATTATGATGGAAGTTTTCGCCAAAGGCAAACGGTGTTAAGCCAGCAAATACCTGCATACTTACCTGAAGCAGCCATGCCTATGTATGACCAGGGTGTAGGACGCAGTTTATGGTACAGTTGCGGGGCCGACATTGATAAAGTAAAAACTAAAATAGAAACCTTTCCCCGGGAAAGACAAGCCGATCTGTGGCGTGGCATTGGCATTGCCGTGGCATATGTGGGTGGTTGCGATGATGAATATTTAAAAACTTTATTAAAGTATGCAGGCGCAAACAGTATTCAACTGGCATGTGGAGCCGCACTTGCTGCAAGGTCACGTACTATGGCAAATACGATGACAGCGGATACCGACCGTTGCAGCCGTTTGTGGTTTGCACTTACTACAGATGCTGCTGTCATTGCAAATGAAGATGCTTATTGCAACTGGATAAAACAAATGGAAGAGACTTTGTCGGGTAGTTTTGAAAAGAAAGCTTAATTTTTTAAATTGCTGAATATTAAACTTGTAATCTTTATGAAAACAATTGCTACAGCATTATTACTTGCTTTATTATGCATTAGTTATTTACCAACCCATGCACAGTTTAAACAAATTGCCGAAGGGCCAAAGTTTGAAGAGCCGGAAGAAGGCTTTGCCAAGATTTTACAATTAAAAAACGGCAACACATTTTACATGCATGTTACTTTGAAAGATGGAATCAATGTGAGAATTTATAATGCAGATCATAAAGAAAAGACTGTAACAACATTCCTTCCTTCATACCAGGAACTGGAAGAAGGTGATGCAGTAGATGGAGTTTTTGAGATCAACAGTAAAATAATAGTCTTTGTAAATAAGTATGAAGACAAGCTCTTAACATTGCACAGGCTGATCATTGACGGAAATACAGGCAAATTAAATGAACAAAAAATCATTGCAAAAGGCAGAAATCCTGCGAAATACGGAAAGTTTCGCAAGCCACGACAATGGGATTTTTTCAATATCCGCAAAGACCCATATAGCGATAATTATGCAGTAGCAGTATATGATGAAAACGAGGGGGATAGAACACAGATACTGGAAATTATTCATTACAGCGGCGATCACACTGAGGTTACCAGGAAATTCTGTTATTTACCACTTGGTGCAACATGTAATTTTCTTGACATGGTGGTAATAGGCTCCGAAAAAATATGTGCCTTTCTTACTTTTACACAGAATAACGAAATTAAATACAACGTAATGGCAATAATTGAGAAGGGTGAAGCTGCGATTAATTATACACAACTTACCATTCCCGACGAGCTAATTGAGGTTTATAAGACTGCTAAAAAAGCTTTATTAGTACCTGAAACGATCTTATTCGGAATGGCAAAATATAATCCTGCCAATCAAAAGATCATATTTGCACAAGATGGGTTGATGAACTACAATGATAGGCCCGACTGGTATTATTTATTTTCCATAAAGCACACTGCTTTTTTATACATTATTGATCCGGTAACAAAAGTAGTTCAATTCCTTCCGCAATTAGAGCAAAGTGAAAAATTGCACACAGAATTTAAAGAATTACTTGATGTGAAAAAGAAATACAATGGAAGACCTCAGGATATTATTATTAACGATGATGGAGGGTTTACAATTTTATATGAAGAACAACTTTTTGAGTGGGATAAATCCAGTAACCGTACAGAATTAGGGTCAATAGTAGTATCTAAATACGATAGGAATGGAAAAAGCATATCGGAATATCTTGTACCTAAAGCCCATGCAGTATTGGTTACTAAACTGGTACCGTTTTATATTTCAAGAAGGGCCGGGGCCGCACAATTATTATTTAAAGGCAACCAATATAAGTCTTTTACCTATGTTGATGGAATAAAGAGCAAAAACGTTTTATTTAATGATACGGAAAGAAATAATGACATAAAAAATGCAAGGAAAAGGGGCAGCATCTACACAGGAATAAGCAAAGCCAAGTTAGTAATGGTAATAGGTGTAACCATTGAATGCGACGCCTTTATGTATAAGCTTACAGGCGATGATATCTTCCCTGACAGAGAATACCTGTTTGCAGAAAAAGAAAAGGGTCGGGCATTGGCATTGTTAACCGTATCTGACTACAACAAAAAAAACAATACTTATGTTACGTTAATGCTCGACAAAAGCAATATGAAAAACAAGATGGTAAATATTGTTTGGCAACAGCCGGATTAAAAACAGAAAAGCTAAAAAAAGAGGCTATATAAAAAGTCCGGGACAACCTCTTTTTATTCGGTAAGGCGATAGAGAAAGTTCTCGTTAAAGCAATTCTCAGAGCGTTCATTTTACTATTGAGACTTCTTCCTTACATAGTTTATTTGAGATGTTTTCCTAATTTTTTATCGGCATTTGCATATGCTTCAGAAATACGTAAGCCGGTATCAAAGTCGTAACCGAATGTGGTACCGCCGGGTACATTACTGATAGTTAATACAGCAACTTTATTATCACGGTTTGCTGTTTCAACTATCCAGGTGTGCCAATTAAAAAAATACCCAATAGCCGCAAATTTGCCGCTGCGCCATGCAGTATCTTTATATAACAGGGCTAAATAATTAAAAATTGAATACTTTATTCTATTTTTACCCCTTTGGTTACAAGTATAAAAACTGGACGCAGTGTCCTGCGGACAGATAAAATTCGGATCATGGTACATGTTGGAGATAAGGCGCTTACCCTGGATAATTTTTCAGATATATTGTATAAGGGCAAAAAACTGTCTTTAGATGAGCAGACGGTTGAAAAAGTGGATGTAAATTTTCGGTTTTTACAAAAATTCTCTTCCAATAAGCTGATATACGGCATTAATACCGGTTTTGGGCCCATGGCTCAGTATAAGGTTAACGAAAAAAACCTGTTACAGCTTCAGTATAACCTTATCAGAAGTCATAGTTCGGGCGGCGGCAATTATATGAACCCCATACTGGTTAAGGCTGTTATGATTGCACGCCTCAACAGTTTGATGCAGGCATATTCAGGAGTGCACCCCGATATTGTGGAACTGCTTAAAGAACTTATCAATAAAGATGTGTCGCCCTGTATTTTTGAGCATGGCGGCGTGGGTGCCAGCGGCGACCTGGTACAGTTGGCTCACCTGGCCCTTGTTTTAATTGGTGAAGGCGAAGTGGTTTACGAAGGCGAACTGCATCCAACAAAAACCATTTTCGAAAAATTAAATATCAAACCACTTACAATACAAATACGGGAAGGACTTGCTGTGTTAAACGGCACATCGGCCATGACCGGTATTGGCATGGTAAACATCATACAGGCACAAAAACTGCTGGAATGGTCGGTGATGCTCTCGGCCATGATCAATGAAATTGTAGAAGCTTTTGACGATCATTATTCTTACGAACTGAACATTGTAAAACACCACAAGGGCCAAAATAAAATTGCTGCACAGTTGCGTGATATTTTAAAGGACAGTAAAATGATCCGCAGCCGCAGCGAACATTTGTATAACCCCGAAAAGCTCGACCAGGAAGTGTTTCAGGATAAAGTGCAGGAATATTATTCACTGCGTTGCGTAACACAGGTGCTGGGGCCAATTTACGATACCATTTGCCATGCCGAAAAAGTGGTGGTGGATGAATTGAACTCAGTTAATGATAACCCGGTGATAGATCATGAGAATGAAAATATTTTTCATGGCGGAAATTTTCACGGCGATTACGTTTCGCTGGAGATGGATAAATTAAAGATTGCCATCACCAAACTATCCATGCTTAGCGAAAGGCAATTGAATTATTTGCTGAACGAAAAACTGAATCAAAAATTCCCGCCCTTTGTAAACCTCGGTGTGCTGGGCTTTAATTTTGGTATGCAGGGCATGCAGTTTACCGCAACATCTACCGTTGCCGAAAATCAGACCATGTCGTTCCCCATGTATGTACACAGTATACCCAACAACAACGATAACCAGGATATTGTGAGCATGGGATGCAATGCTGCACTGATGACAAAACGTGTTATTGATAATTCATTTGAAGTGCTGGCAATACAGATGATGACCGTATTGCAGGCAATAGATTATTTAAAATGTACCAATCGGTTATCAACCGAAACACGTCATATTTATACAGAGGTAAGAAAACTGTTCCCTAAGTTTATTGAAGACGAACCAAAATACAAGGACCTGGAAAGGATCAGAAAATATTTTGAAAAATCTGATCCGGTTGTTTCTTTCAAGCTGGGTAAAATTCCGAAACAGGTTACAACCTGATACAATAAAAACGCATCATCATCTAAATAAAAACCGGAAAATAAATTACGAATGAAGTTTGCATTAGTTACAGGAGGGTCAAGGGGAATAGGCAGGGCTGTTTGTATTAAAATGGCCGAGATGGGATATAATGTATTGATCAATTACAAAGCAAACGAAGAAGAAGCAAATAATACACTTGCTTTGGTAAGAGAGAAAGGCGTTGACGGAGAGATAATACAATTTGATGTATCGGATAAAGAAGCCATAAAAACCAAACTGGGCGAATGGATGGAAGCCAATGCCGACAAGGTTATTGAAGTACTGGTTAACAATGCAGGCATAAGAGAAGATACGCTGATGATGTGGATGAAAGATGAGCAATGGGAAAATGTAATGAAAACAAACCTTGATGGTTTTTTTTATGTAACCCGTTTGGTGGTTAACAGTATGCTGCAAAAAAAATACGGACGTATCATCAATATCGTTTCGCTTTCGGGCCTTAAAGGTTTGCCCGGCCAAACAAATTATTCTGCAGCTAAAGCAGGTGTGATTGGCGCCACAAAAGCATTGGCACAGGAAATAGGCAGAAAAGGAATTACGGTAAATGCAGTAGCGCCCGGGTTTATTAAAACAGATATGACCGGCGACCTGAATGAAGCTGAATTAAAAAATATTATTCCATTAAAGCGTTTTGGTTTACCGGAAGAAGTTGCACACACAGTTGCTTTTTTAGCATCAGCCGGTGCTGCATATATAACCGGTGAAGTTATTTCGGTGAATGGAGGATTGTATTCGTAGGAATTCGCCTTGCGGCGAATTCGAACACGCCAAAAGGCGAATTCGAACACGCCACAAGGCGTGTTCCTACAAAAAATAAATTATGAACAGAGTTGTAATAACAGGCATGGGCATTTATTCCTGCATAGGAAAAAACCTGGATGAGGTAAGGGATTCGCTGTACAAGGGAAAGTCGGGCCTGATACTGGATCCGGTGCGTAAAGAATATGGTTACCGCTCGGGTTTAACAGGTTTTGTTGAAAAGCCGGAACTGAAAGGAAAATTAGACAGGAGAGCCCGGATCATGCTGCCCGAGCAGGGTGAATATGCTTACCTGGCTACCATTGAGGCTTTGCAAAATGCAGGCATTGATGAAGATTACATTAATGCAAATGAAATTGGTATTTTATATGGTAACGACAGCTCCGGCAAAGCCGTTATTGAAGCCAACGATATTATAAGAGAAAAAAAAGATACCACATTGGTTGGCTCGGGTGCGGTTTTTCAAACCATGAACTCGACCGTAACCATGAACCTGGCCACCATTTTTAAATTACGTGGCGTAAATTTTACCATCAGTGCAGCCTGTGCCAGCGGTTCTCATTCCATTGGTTTAGGTTATCATTTTATAAAAACAGGCTTACAGGATTGTATTATTTGCGGCGGTGCACAGGAAATAAACCATCTGTCAATGGGTACTTTTGATGCATTATCTGCTTTTTCAATCAGAGAATCAGATCCCGCAGGCGCATCCAGGCCTTTTGACCGGGACCGCGACGGGTTGATACCCAGTGGCGGTGCAGCAACAGTAATTTTAGAAAGCCTGGAATCGGCCCAAAAAAGAGGAGCAAAAATTCTGGGCGAGGTTATCGGCTATGGCTTTTCATCCAATGGTGCACATATTTCAAATCCAACTGTTGATGGGCCTGTAAGGTCGTTGTATATGGCCATGAAAGACGCCGGCATACCGGCAGGTGATGTGGATTATATAAATGCGCATGCAACATCTACGCCGGCAGGCGATGCCAGCGAAGCCAGGGCTATTCATGAAGTTTTTGGCGAACAAAGGCCATTGGTAAGCTCCACAAAATCAATGACGGGCCATGAGTGCTGGATGGCCGGAGCCAGCGAAATTGTATATTCTGTATTAATGATGCAACATTCTTTTGTTGCGCCCAATATAAATTTCGAAAACCCGGATGAAGACTCAGCTAAATTGAATATTGCAAAAATGACCGTAGAAAAAGATATAGTTGTATTTTTGTCCAACTCCTTTGGTTTTGGAGGAACTAACTCATCACTTATCATCAGGAAACTGATTTAATGTATGCTTATGACAAACAATGAAATTATAGAGAAGATTCACGAATTCCTGGTGGAGGAATTTGAAGTGAAAGCAGAAAAACTAACTCCCGAAGCGAATTTAAAAGATACGCTAGGTTTAGACAGCCTTGATTATATTGACCTGGTAGTGGTTATTGAAAGCAATTTTGCATTTAAGGTAAAACCAGAAGACTTTACCGATATAGCTACATTCCAGGATTTTTGTGATTATGTGATCTCCCGTGTAAATTCAAAAGAATTGGCATAATGTCGGCCTGGCAGGGAAAATCCAAAGGCACCCCGCTGGGATACCGGATTTTTGTATGGGTTTTAAAAACATTTGGTGTTTTACCAGCCTACTTCCTGCTGCGGTTTGTTGCACTTTATTATTTCTTTTTTTCTTTTAAGGCTTCCCGGCAAATTTATTTGCTATACCGCCATAAACTTAAGTTTGGCAGGTTTTCGTCGGTAATGATGATATATAAGAACTATTATTTATTGGGCCAGAGCATTATTGACAAAGTGGTGGTGATGTCGGGTATTAAAAATAATTTCTGCTTTGATTTTGATGGTGAAGATAACCTGCGGAAAATTGCCGCCATGCAAAAAGGAGGCATACTGCTGAGCGCCCATATCGGCAACTGGGATGTTGCCGGGCATTTGTTCACACGTTTGGAAACACCTATAAATATTGTATTGTATGATGGCGAACATGAACAGATAAAGCAATATCTTGAGGGTGTTACCGGCAAGCGCAAAGTGAACATTATTGTTATTAAAAACGACCTGAGCCATATTTATGCCATCAGCAATGCTTTTGCAAATAACGAATTGGTTTGCATGCATGCCGATCGGTTTATACCAGGCAATAAAACAATGACGGCAAATTTTCTGGGCACCAATGCAATGTTTCCGATGGGGCCGTTTTTACTGGCAGCAACTTTTAAAGTACCGGTTTCGTTTGTATTTGCATTAAAAGAAAGCAAACTGCATTATCATTTTTTCGCCAGCGAAATAAAAGATTATGCAAACAGTACAAAAGAAGCTATGATGCAGGAAATGTTGAACGACTTTGCTGCCGAAATGGAAAATAAGGTTAAACAATACCCCGGGCAGTGGTTTAATTATCATAATTTCTGGGAACAAAAAAAGGTATGATAATGGTTGACAATATAGAATCCCTTTTACCCCAAAGACCACCCTTTGTAATGATAGACAAACTGTTGTCATCAGGCGAAACCTTTACCACTACAGGGTTCAGCATTAAGGAAGATAATATTTTTGTGGAGAAGGGAATATTTAAAGAACCGGGCCTGGTTGAAAATATAGCACAAACTGCTGCAGCAAGGGCGGGGTATATTTCGCAAACCGGAAACAAGCCCGTGATGGTTGGTTATATTGCTGCAATTAATAACCTGCAGGTATTTGCATTGCCCAAAACAGGCGATGAATTAATAACTGAAATTACCGTAGAAAATCAGATTTTTGCAGTAACATTAATATCCGGAAAAATAACCTGTAACCAACAGGTGATTGCACAATGCAGTATGAAAATATTTATTAATCAAATAAAAAATTCATGATCATGAAACAGATGCAAAAAATCAGCCGGCTGTTTGTTTTAATTTTATTATTAGGCACCAGCACCCAATCTTTTTCACAAACACTAAAAGAAGTATTCAACGACAGCGAAAGCCCGCTTACTTACCTGGGCATCGATTTCAGCAAAGCACGTTTGCTTGATATTGGCAATGCCGATGATATCCGCAACCGTCTGTATGGCAGCATTAATGATTTGATAGTATTGGAGCCTAAAAAATTCGACCTGAAAGGGGCTTTTCGCAAATCAAATATCGGTCACGATTTTAGTGCTGTAATTAAGAATAACGGCAAAGCAAACATCAACGATATCCTGTCAACCAATTCAGCAGATTTTGACCGCTTTAAAGAATCTGATATTGCTGCTATGGTTAAAGCATTAGACCTTTCCGGAAAAAATGGTGTTGGACTTTTGTTTGTAATGGAAGCCATGCGTAAAATAGATAAAAAAGGAGATGCCGCTATCTGGGTTACCCTGGTTGATATGAAAACAAAGAAGGTTTTGATGACAGAACGTATTATAACTAAAGCAACCGGCATTGGTTTTCGCAACTATTGGGCATCTACTATTAAAGAAGTGATTGAAGAGGTTGATAAGAAAAAATACAAAGAATGGCGTACTAAATACGGCAGTTGATTTTAAGCAGTATGAAAAAGGAATTGAGCAGCAGGACAGAAATACTGGTAAGGTTTAATGAGGCAGACCCTTTGGGCATTGTTTGGCACGGACATTATATCCGTTATTTTGAAGATGGGCGTGAAGCCTTTGGAAACGCACATGACCTTGGTTACCTGGAGGTTTATAAACTTGGTTTTGTAATACCGGTGGTTAGTGTACAGTGCGATTTTAAAAAATCGCTGCGGTATGGCGACAGGGTGATAGTAGAAACAAAATATATCCCAACCGAAGCTGCAAAACTGAAATTTGCTTACCGCTTGTTTAATGCAGCAACCGGCGACCTGGTGGCCACAGGTTCTTCTGTTCAGGTTTTTTTAAATAAAGATGATTCGGTGCTTCAATTGGCCAACCCGCCGTTTTTTGAAGACTGGAAAAAGAAACATGATTTAATTTACTGAGTGCTATAGCATTTACCATACTTGCTGTTGCATAAAATTGGCGACAAAATACAGGCACACGGATGACATTATTAGTTATGATAAAAAAACTATGACAGACATTTTTATTAATTCTGATAATATTTTATCACCCATTGGTTTAACTACTGCCGAAAATTTCAGGCAGCTTAAGCAAAATGTATCGGGTATTAATCTGCATGATGATACCCGCTTGTATGAACAGCCGTTCCAGGCGGCATTATTTTCCGATGACAATTTCTTCGGCAATAAAGATTCGCAAAATACATTTACCAGGTTCGAAAAACTGCTCATTGCTTCCATCAGCGATGCACTGGCAAAAAGCAATATACCTGTAACTGATAAAAAAACGGTGCTCATCATTTCTTCCACCAAAGGCAATATCAGTTTGCTGGAAACGGAAGCGGCATCAGAAAAATTAAACAACCGTATTTCACTTAATACATCTGCTAAATTGGTTGCCGCTCATTTCGGGTTTACCAATCAGCCGGTGATAATTTCAAATGCATGTATATCGGGTATATTGGCATTGTTAACCGGCATGCGTTTAATTCAATCGGGACAGTATGATCATGCTGTGGTTGCCGGTGCCGATGTTATCAGCAAATTTGTTTTATCGGGTTTTCAGTCTTTCCAGGCCATCAGCACTTTGCCATGCAAACCTTTTGATGCAGCCCGTGATGGTATAAATTTAGGCGAAGCTGCAGCTACAATAATTCTTACTGCTGATAAAAATCATTCGTCGGGAATAAAGTTAACTGGCGGTTCGGTAAGTAACGATGCCAATCATATCAGCGGCCCATCACGTACCGGCGAGGAATTGCAACTTGCCATTTCAAATGCTATGCAGGCCGCAGGTATTAATACAGATGAAATTGGTTTTATATCGGCACATGGCACTGCAACTTTATTTAATGATGAAATGGAAGCAAAGGCAATAACACTGGCCGGGCTGCAATCAGCACCGGTAAACAGTTTGAAAGGTTACTATGGCCACACACTGGGTGCAGCCGGGCTGATCGAATCCATCATTTCCATTCAATCGTTAAAAGAAAACCTGGTAATACCAACACGTGGATTTGAAAACATGGGTGTTACACAACCTGTAAATATCTGTACTTCTTTATTTGAAACAAGTTTACAACATTGCTTAAAAACTGCTTCGGGTTTTGGAGGCTGTAATGCAGCGATTATTTTCAGCAAACAATAAAAAACACAGTATATAAAATTTATGAAATTTTTCTCTAAGGATAAAAAATCTGCATTTGAAGCCAAAGAAGCAGCACAGTGGATTGCCTTTGGCCCGGTAATTTTTCAGGTAGCACGTGTGCTGCGTAATTCAGGAATTTTAAATGCCATTGAAGACAGCGGCACAACCGGTTTAACCAATGAAGAAATTTCCGAAAAAGTAAAACTCTCTAATTATGGCGTAAGGGTTTTGCTCGAATCGGGCCTTGGCCTTGGCCTTGTTTTGGTTAATGATAAAAAATATACACTGGGCAAAACAGGGTATTTTATTTTGCACGATCCGTTAACCATAACCAATATGGATTTCATGCATGATGTAAATTATAAAGGGCTTTTTTACCTGGACGAAAGTATTGAAACCGGTAAAGCAGCGGGGCTTAAAGAGTTTGGCGATTGGAGTACTATTTACGAAGGGCTTTCTCAACTACCGCCACATGTACAAAAAAGCTGGTTTAGTTTCGATCATTTTTTTTCTGATAATGCTTTTCCGCTGGTGTTGCCTATGGTGTATAAAGATGGTGTAAAAAATATTTTGGATATTGGCGGCAATACCGGAAAATGGGCAATAGCTTCTACAAAATTTAATTCTGATGTTCATATTACCATTATGGATCTGCCAGGCCAGTTGAATGTTGCCAAACAACGAATTGAAGAACTGGGATTGAATGAAAGGGTATCTTTTTTACCGGTGAATATTTTAGACGAGTCAGTAAAATTTCCTAAAGGATTTGATGTGATATGGATGAGCCAGTTCCTGGATTGTTTTTCCGAAACAGAAATAGTTTCCATCCTAAAAAGATGTTACGAAGCATTGGACGAAAACGGCCAGGTAATTATACTGGAGCCTTACTGGGACCGGCAGAAATTTGAAATTGCCGCATTCTGCCTGCAGCAAACTTCTATATATTTTACGGCGCTTGCAAATGGCAACAGCCAGATGTACAGTGCCGACGTATTTATACAATGTATTAAAGAAGCAGGTTTTGATATTGTAGAAGAAACAGATCATATTGGCTTGAGCCAAACACTCTTAAAATGTAAAAAAAGAAAATAACGAAAAATGAAAACAGAACAGGTAGATGTGCTGGTAATTGGCGCCGGCCCTTCGGGCACAGTTGCAGCTTCTATAATAAAAAAAGCAGGCTTTACAGTTAAGATCGTAGAGAAGATGAAATTTCCACGATTTGTAATTGGGGAAAGTTTGTTGCCCCGCTGTATGGAAGCATTGGAAGAAGCCGGCTTTTTAGAAGCTGTTAAGGAAAGAGGTTTCCAGGAAAAATTTGGGGCCAAGTTTGTAAAGAACGGAAAGATATGCGACTACTTTTTTGCCGACCAGTTTACAGCCGGCTGGAGCTGGACCTGGCAGGTGCCCCGTGCCGAGTTTGATAAAATACTTGCAGATTGCTGTGAGCAAATGGGGATACCCGTCTGTTACGAAACTACAGTAACCGGCATTGAATTTAATGGTTCTGATTCGGTAACAACGGTAGAAGATGCAGATGGAAATAAATCGCAGATTGCAGCACGGTTTATTGTAGACGGAAGCGGCTATGGCCGGGTGATACCACGCCTGTTCAACATGGATAAACCATCAAACCTGCCACCCCGTAAAACTTTATTTACGCATGTGGTTGATACAAAACGCACCATGGATGATGAACCTAACCGCATCACCATCATTGTTCATCAATACGGCATATGGATTTGGGTAATACCTTTTTCAAACGGAAATACATCGGTAGGTTTTGTGGGCGAACCCAACTTTTTTAAAGCAACCGAAGGTGTAACGCCTGAAGAACAACTACGGGCATTGCTGGCAACCGAACCTTACTTAAGCGAAAGAATGCAGGATGTACAATTTCTTTTTGAACCAAAAGTGTTGGAATCGTGGTCAACCACCACCAGTCGTTTTTTTGGTGTTGGTTTTGTGTTAACAGGTAATGTAACAGAATTTTTAGATCCTGTTTTTTCATCGGGCGTTACACTGGCAACAGTTTCCAGTCAAACTGCCGCCAAACTGGTCATTAAAAAACTCAATGGCGAAGCAGTAGATTGGGAAACTGAATACACAGAGCCTATGATGCAGGGTGTAAACACTTTCCGCTCGTT
>JANOVD010000163.1:0-6583 GCA_031417255.1 Chitinophagaceae bacterium | reverse complement strand
ACAGCGCCAATTACGATCAGTGGAAAAATAAATTTTCCATTTATATAGGGTAGGTGAAACCGCCCTGCTATTTTTTGTTTACGTGGAATCAATAGAACACCACCGCAAACAAGCACAAAAGCAAACAGCGTTGCAATACTTGTAAAATCTAAAACAAAAGTTTTATCGGTAAAAAGGATGGGCACACCTACAACAAGGCCTGTGATAATTGTGGCGAAAGAAGGCGTTTTAAATTTTGGATGAATTTTTTGAAATACAGGCGGCATTAATCCATCCCTGCTCATACTCATCCAGATACGTGGCTGCCCCATCTGGAAAACAAGCAATACGCTGGTCATGGCAACTACTGCAACAATAGCAACCAGGAACTGCATCCAGGCTATATTCAGGTTTTGTGGTGCAAAGATAAAAGCCAGCGGATCACCAACACCATCAAAATTGCGGTAATTAACTGCGCCTGTTAAAATAAGCGTTAATAGAATATAAATTACTGTACATATTAATAATGATAAGATCATTCCCCTTGGAAGATCCCTTTGCGGATTCTTACTTTCCTCTGCCAGTACACTCACCGCATCAAAACCAATGTAAGCAAAGAATACGCTGGCTACAGCCATCATTACACCATTAAAACCATTCGGCATAAAAGATTTTACGCCTTCGTCATTGGGAGGTGTCCAGTTTGGGGTAAGCCCGTTTGCAAAAACAAGGTAACCACCAACAATTATAATAAGTACCACCACGGCTATTTTCAATATCACCATCACATTACTGAAATTGCGGCTTTCTTTTATACCACGATAAACCAGGTAAGTGATGAGTAAATTGATGATCAACGCCGGCAGGTCAAAAATAATCCTCAATCCGCCAATAACGGGAGAACCATTCCATGCTGCCAAAACATCTTCTTTAGCACTGCCGGCTTCAATGGCATGTTTGGCTTCCATATAACTGGTAGAAAGATATTCCGGTATATGTACATTCATTTTGCCCATCAGGGAAGTAAAATAATCACTCCAGCTATAAGCCACATAAATATTACCGATGGAATATTCCATGATGAGCGCCCAGCCAATTACCCAGGCAAATAATTCACCAAAACTTGCATAGGCATAGGTATATGCACTGCCGGCAACAGGAATACGGCTGGCAAATTCAGAATAGCACAATGCCGTGAAGGCACAGGCAATACCGGTAATTATAAAAAGAATGACAACGCCGGGACCTCCATTAAATACAGCTCCACCCAAACTGCTAAAACTTCCGGCACCTAAAATAGCAGCTATACCAAAAAAAGTAAGATCACGTACAGTAAGCACCCGCTTTAATCCGCCGCCACCATGCGTATCATCGGTACCTTCAGCTAAAATATTTTCAATCTTTTTTGTGCGGAATAAGGAATTTGACATGTTGGTTTTGGTTTTGAGAAAAGGAAATTAAGAAAATATTTTTATACTTGCTAATCAGCCGCAGTTTAAATTATTTTAATGCTAACTCCTAACTCTTAACTCAAAACTCCAGACTCTTTTAACTCTCCCTCATCATCAAATAATCAGACAGCTCCTGTAATGGTTTTTTACGAACAGAAAGCACAGCCGTATCTTCCAGGTGCTTTAATGCGGTTTGCAGGTATTTATTTTTCAACGCAGTAGCCCAGTCATCAACCTTACAATCTTTAAATATCTGCATTACTTTTTCTACTTTATCGGCAGGGTTACTTTTAATCAACGTTTTTAATTCGCTTAATTGTGCCGGCTTTGCAGTTTCAAATGCATGAATCATTAAAAAAGTTTTTTTATTTGCCAGTATATCGCCACCTGGTTTTTTACCAAACTTTTCCGGGTTTCCAAAAGCATCCAGATAATCATCCTGCACCTGGAAAGCAATGCCCAGGTTTTTACCAAACTCATACAAATGATTTTGATTACCCTCGCTTGCCCCGCCCAGAATAGCGCCCAGCTTAAGGCTGGCAGCCAGCAGCACAGAGGTTTTTAAAGTGATCATGTTTACATATTCATCCATGCCTACGGTTTCCCTTTTTTCAAAATCCATATCCATTTGCTGTCCTTCGCAAACAGCGCTGGCAGTATTATTAAAGAGGTATAATACTTTTTGTAACTGGGCTAATTTTATTTTATTAAGATATTCGTACGCTTTTACAAACATCACATCGCCGGCCAATAGGGCTGTAGATTCACCGTATTTTATATGAACAGTTTCCATACCACGCCGTATGGGCGCTTTATCCATGATATCATCATGTATTAAACTGAAATTGTGAAAGAGTTCAATAGCTGCGGCTGCATTATAGGCATCGGGGTCAATCTCATCAAATAGCTGGTTGCCCATCAACACACAAACCGGGCGTATTCTTTTGCCGCCAATGCCTAAAATATACTGAGCAGGATTGTACAATGTTTCTGGCTGCTCCGGGAAATGCCGGATGTTAAATTTTTCGTCGAACAGTTTGGCGAGTTCTGTAAATGAGTGCATATAAATACCTGCAGTTATGTAAATTATTTTTTCTTTTTATTCTTTGATTTATTTACCGGCTTGGGTTTAACAATTGAACCGGCGGCAGTTTTATGGATTGGTTTAGGTTTATTACCCGCAGGAGATTTTGTGACCCACTCATAATCCAATTGTCTTTTGCTCAAATTGGCAGCCACAACTTTAATCTTCACCATATCTCCCATCCTGAATTTTTGCCCGGTACGCATACCTACCAACGCATAATCTGCTTCATCCAGCCTGAAATCGTCATACGCACTCAGGTCTCTAACGGTAACCATGCCTTCGCATTTATGAGTCACAGTCTCCACAAAAAAACCAAATGAAGCAACACCGCTTATAATGCCGTCAAACTCCTGGCCCAGGTAGTTTTTCATAAACTCAACCTGCTTGTATTTATTACCGGCACGTTCGGCTTCCATGGCCTTACGTTCCCTGTCGCTGCAGTGTTTGCAGCGTTCATCCATTTTCTTATCCAGCTTCAGGTCTTTATCAAGACACTGTTGCAAAATGCGATGCACCATCACATCGGGATAACGCCTTATTGGAGAAGTAAAATGACAGTAATGTTCAAAACCAAGTCCGTAATGCCCGATATTGGAAGTTGTATAAATGGCTTTCGACATAGTTCTGATGCCCAGCTGCTCCAGCACATGCTGCTCAGGTTTTCCCTGAACATCTTTCAGCATTTTATTAAATGATGCGGCAACTGCTGCTTCATCATGCAAATCAAAAGTGTAACCGAATTTTTTGGCAAATGCCACAAATGGTTTTAGTTTTTCATCATCGGGGGTATCATGTATTCTGTAAGGAAATGGAATAGGTTCTTTATTTACTTTAATTTTTGAAACATAAGATGCCACCGTGCGGTTGGCAAGCAACATAAATTCTTCAATCAGTTTATGGGCATCTTTGCTTTCTTTAATAACAATACCAATTGGTTTTCCCTTTTCATCAAGTTGAAACTTTACCTCCTGCGATGAAAAATTAATAGCCCCGTTTCTAAAACGCTCCCTGCGGAATTTTTGCGCCAGGTCGTTTAAAAGCACTATTGGTTTATAATGTAAGCCGTCTTTCTTTTCAATAATATCCTGTACTTCTTCATAAGTAAACCGATGGTTACTGTGTATGATGGTACGGCCCAGCCAGCTATGTTTAACCTCGCCACGGTTTGTAATTTGAAAAACAGCAGAGAAAGTATATTTATCTTCATGAGGCCTTAAAGAACATAGCTCATTCGAAATTTTTTCGGGCAGCATGGGATTAACCCTGTCTGGCAAATACACGCTGGTGGCTCTTTCATAAGCAATTTTATCAAGCAGTGTACCGGGTTTCACATAATAGCTCACATCTGCAATATGTACACCAATTTCGTAATTGCCATTATCCAGGTTGCGTATAGAAATGGCATCATCAAAATCTTTAGCATCAACGGGATCGATGGTAAAGGTTAAAATATCACGAAAGTCTTTCCGCTTTTTTATTTCCTCACGGGATATCTGCTGATCTAACTTTTTAACTTCTGCCAATACTTCATTATCAAAAGCCAGCGCAAAACCGGTTTCAATCAATATCTCTTTCATCGCCATATCATTCTCGTCCTCCGATCTTAAAATGCTCACCACTTCACCAATCGGTTTTTTTTCAGCTTTATCCCAGCTTACTAATTTTGCCACCACCCTTTCATTATCTTTTGCTCCGTTTAATTTATCAGCGGCAATATAAAAATCTGGTATGGGTTTTTCGGTTGCAGGTATAAAAAAAGCAAAATTTTTGCTCATTTGTATATTACCGATAAATTCGGTTTGCTTACGCTCAGCCACTTCAATAACCTTACCTTCCAGTCTTTTATCTTTTGAAATTCCTTTATTAACCTGAACCCTCACCATATCGCCATGAAATGCCCGGTTAAAATCGTTGGGCCTTACAATAATATCTTTATCATTTCCTTCTACAATCACAAAGCCCATTCCACCTTTCGAAATGTCCAGTCTGCCTTTTACAATTTCTGTTTGAGATGATTTTTTTCCTTCTTTATTCTTTTTGTGCATATATGTTATTTATGTTACCATTAAATTACTGTATGGCAACAAATTATTGTTTTTTAAGCTGCAATGTACCAACAAATTGCTACATTCGGAAAAATGAAGCCCGTGCAGCCAATTACAAACCCGCCACAAAGAATAATAACCAAAACAATATGGATACTGTCGCTGGTAAGTTTATTTACCGATATGGCCAGCGAAATGCTTTACCCGGTAATGCCGCTTTTTCTTAAACATATTGGATACACTGCCCTGTTTATCGGTGTTTTGGAAGGTATAGCAGAAGCCGTTGCAGGGTTAAGCAAAAGTTACTTTGGCAAACTGAGTGATAAAAGCGGAAAACGTTTACCCTTTGTACAATTGGGTTATGCATTCAGTGCAATCAGCAAACCCATGCTGGCCATTTTTATTTATCCCTGGTGGATATTTTTATCGAGAACGGTTGACAGGTTGGGCAAAGGCATCCGCACAGGGGCAAGAGATGCCATGCTGAGTGATGAATGTACAAAAGAAAACAAGGGCCGTGTTTTTGGTTTTCACCGGAGTATGGATACGCTGGGTGCAGTTTTTGGGCCGGCTATTGCTTTGGTTTTTCTGTATTTTTATCCTGCTGATTACAAAACACTTTTTCTGATTGCTTTTTTGCCAGGATTGCTGGCCATTATTGCAACTTTATTAATAAAAGAGAAAAGGAATCCAGCAACGGCAACGATCAACCCACAGGGTCCTGTGGACGAACAACCCACAGGGTCCTGCGGACGATCAACGGTCAACTTCTTTGCCTTTGCAGGTTATTGGAAAAAAAGTTCAGCCCAATATAAAAAACTGGTTACGGGCTTACTCATCTTTGCGTTGTTCAACAGCTCTGATGTTTTTCTTTTATTGAAGATGAAAGAAAGCGGCATAAATGATACTGCCATAATCGGGATCTATATCTTTTACAACCTGGTTTTTGCTTTGCTGGCATATCCCATCGGAATTCTTGCAGATAAAATAGGACTCAAAAAAATATTTATTGCCGGACTTTTTGTTTTCAGCATAGTGTACATTGGATTTGCATTTAATAACAACCTGCTTTTATTTCTTTTGTTGTTCCTGCTGTACGGGCTGTATGCCGCAGCCACAGAAGGTATTTCAAAAGCATGGATCAGTAATATTGTAGATAAAAGCGAAACCGCTACAGCCATTGGCACCTACTCAGGTTTTCAAAGTATTGCCGCATTAATTGCCAGCAGTCTTTGCGGTTTGTTGTGGTTTAACTTTGGTTCCATGTTCACTTTTTTATTGACTGCTGCTGTAGCTTTTTTTGTTGTTATATATTTATCTTTTTATAAAAGAACTACAACCCGCATTCAGTAACTTTAAGAAATTTTATTTCTATGGAATCTTATGATACTGTTGTTGGCGCATTAAACGGATTAAAAGCAAGAGGTTATACAGTAAATTTCAATATTGCTTTTGATAAGCTCATGTGCTCCGAAAACAAAATTTGTTTAAACCCAAATGAATTTGAGATTGTGGAAGTATACAGGTTTGAAGGCAACAGTAATCCTGCAGATGCAGATGTGGTGTATGCCGTTGAAGCGAAAACCGGTAATATTAAAGGCGTTATCACAAGCGCCTTTGGATTATATGCCGATGCAGCTTCGGCAGAAATGATCCGTAAACTTTCAATACATCTTTAAAATAATACAAGACACAGAAGCATGAACAGAAGAAAATTTTTACAGCTTGGTGCAATTACTGCTCCGTTATTAACAGCAAAAAAATCTTTTGCAAACAGTTTTGATCAAACAATAAAGCCCATTGTAATTTCTACCTGGGATAGCGGCATGCCCGTTAATGCCGAAGCCTGGAAAATATTATCAACAAAAGGAACTGCTTTGGATGCCGTGGAGGCCGGTGCCATGCATATTGAAAATAAAATAGATTGCTGTGTGGGTTTGGGCGGTTACCCAGACAGGGATGGCATAGTAACGCTGGATAGCTGCATTATGGATCACCGGGCCAATTGCGGTGCTGTGGCA
>JANOVD010000162.1:0-7552 GCA_031417255.1 Chitinophagaceae bacterium | reverse complement strand
GACATTTTAACCACTTCTTCATGGGTATAAACTTCGCCACGTTTTACTTCTTCCATGGCTTCGTCAATTTCTTTATTGTATTGCTCTATGCTGATACGCCCGTCCTGTTCAATATCATCTTCCAAAAGCGCATACATTGCTTTGATTTTTTTATCACCGGCTACTTTCATATAGTCAACCAATTTCTTACGGATAGCTACTGTTGTCATACAATTTCATTTTACACAAATTTACTTTTTTTTCTTATTTAAATGATGGTGGAATTATTATAGGATTTGATCTTAATAAATGAGATTTTATTTATCGCTTTTCTTGTAAATATAAAATTCCACTCTCCTATTTCTTGACCGCCCAGCCTTTGTTCTGTTATCATCTATTGGGTATTTAGATCCCCGTACTTCGTATGTGACACGGTTTTTATCAATACCAGCTGACAGCAGGTAAGATCTTACAACTTTTATACGGGCCATGGATAAACTCCTGTTCAACTCATCGTTACCAATATTGTCTGTATGTCCATCCAGATTCACACATAGATCAGGATATTCTTTTAATATTTTTACCGTAGTTTCTATTGCTTTCATTGATGCTGCCGATAAATGGGAAGACCTGGTTGTAAAAAAAACAGAACGCATTGCTGGGTAATGAACATTCGGACGTGATTGAGAAACGACCGGGCAGCCATAATTACTCGCCGGCCCTTTTTCGTTGATACATTTATCTATCTCATCATTTACATCATCGCCGTCTGTATCATTTAAACTGCAGCATAAGCTGTCCGGAATTTTGTTTCGTATTTTATCAGGTTTATCTAAAATTATTTTTCCATTGCAATCGTACAGGATATTATTAGATGCATCATAATAACCACAGATGAAGTATAAACTATCAGTAAATACCAATCTCGTTAAGGGAAGAGTCTTAAAATTTATTGCTGTTTGGGCGGATGTATCGGGCTTCTCCTGCGAATAAACATTATTATGCAGAAGTATAAAGAACAGAACCGGAAGTATCAATCGGATATGTATCATTGATCAAATATTCAGTATCCGAATGTAAGAAATAAAGATTGGAAAGAAAGATGAATTCATCTTCGGAAATACAATATGAGCGGAATTAAAAAGCGCAAGTCTTTTGCTTTTTAGCGAAAGACTTACGCCAGTGAAGGCTGCTTTTCCTATACAGCCCTATACTATATTAATTATCCACGCCCAGGTATTTTTTTTCAATGGCATCTGCACGGTTTGCCACTTCATGCACCAGGTTTGTAAAAGCTTCTTTGTTTTGCAATGCAAGCTCTACCGGGAAAATACTTTGCACATACACACCTTCTGTTTGAGTACCGTCTGCTTTGGTATAGGGCTTAAGGCATATACAACTCATATTACCAAAGTCTGCTTCACGCAGCAGTTGCATGGCGTTGAGTTTATCACTAAAATCGGCAATAAAGCTGCGGATATACAGGTAATCTTTTTCAAGCAGGGTAACTTCACCAAGATATACGAATTGCAGCCTGCTGCTGCCATCGTTATATAAAAGGGGATAATCCCAAACATACGTGCTTTCATTCATCAGTTTAATGTTGTAGCCTTTGGCAAAATTATCAGCCAGCAATGCAGGAATGTGTTTCATGTAATTTTTGTTTTTAAGATTTATGATGAACTATATGTTTTAAAGCCGATGGTTGGTCGTTTATTTTTTTCGATCTCCTGCAAGTGAGATACGTCTTCAAGCGCTATCTGCTGCATCGTTTCATGAGTTCGCTGATCACGTGGCAATGCAGCCATGCGCAGGTTTTGTTTTATTACAATAGCATCTGCTGTTTGCCTTACAAAACGTGCATTGCCAAAAAATTTGTCCCTGTTCTCGTAAGCACGTTGCAGGTAGGCTGAGAGATGTTGTGCAGCTTCGGGTTGTAAAGCCAGGTCATGCAGGGCCAGCAGTTTTTGAGCTATCGTAAACAATTCTTCAAAACTGTAATCGGGCAGCGCATACGTTACATCAAAACGGGATTGCAACCCGGGATTGGAACGCACAAATTCATTCATATTGTCGGGATAACCGGCGGCAATAACGGCAAACTTTCCTCTTTTATCTTCCATCATTTTCAACAGGGTTTCAATGGCTTCACTGCCAAAATCATTATCACCATTATCCGAAAGTGAATAAGCTTCATCAATAAAAAGTACACCGCCCATAGCCTGGTTAATAGCTTCGGCTGTTTTTAATGCTGTTTGTCCTACAAATGCTGCTACTAAATTCTGGCGGTCTACTTCTACAATATGGCCACGTTCAAGCAGGCCAAGGGCTTTATAAATTTTTCCAAGCAACCTCGCCAATGTAGTTTTTCCCGTGCCTGGATTACCGGTGAGCAAGGCGTGCAGCGAAAATTTATTCAATATCTCTTTACCTGTTTCAATATAATAACGCACCAGGGCTATCTTATCCCTAACTTCCTGTTTTACCTGGTGCAGCCCCACCATGCTGTCTAACTCGTGTAATGCTTCATCCAACTCAGCCTGGTTGATAGTGAGCACCAGCTTGTTTTTGTGTTCTTCTTCAAATACCTTCAACAGGTCCTGCAGTTCAATTTTGCTCAGCTCTTCATGCGAAAGATTTTCCAGGTTTTGTTGTTTCAATAAACGTGTGCCCATGTATCGCTTTGCTTCATCAACAATACCAAACACCAAACGCCCGTTGCCGAAATTTTTGTCGCGGCTGCGGTAAAGATTGGTGAGCCTTTTGTTGAGTTCAGCCTCTGCCTCAGGGCTCATGGTGGCTTCTTCTTTTTTAAGAGCCATGTGGGCTATCTGTATCAGCTCGGCGGGCAGGTAGTCGTCGAAGTGAAACCGTTGACTGAACCTTGATTTCAATCCGGGATTGGAATTTAAAAAGTTATTCACTTCGCTGGGATAGCCTGCGCCAATGATAGCAATATTGCCTGGCCCGTCACTCATTTCTTTAAGAAAAATTTCAACGGCTTCTGCACCAAAATCTTTCGAATCGTCGCCCCGTGCCAATGCATACACTTCATCGAGGAAAAGGATGCCACCTCTTGCTTTTTCTATCCTGGCTTTTACTTTTGGGGCTGTATGGCCAATAAACTCCCCGATCAGATCAGCCCTGGTAGCTTCTGTTACATGGCCTTTGGTGAGCAGGCCCATTGCTTTATATATTTTACCAAGCAGGCGTACAACAGTAGTTTTGCCGGTGCCGGGGTTGCCGGTAAAAACGCTGTGAAGCCCTATTTGCCCATCATCTGCAAATCCTTTTTCAATGCGTAGTTTATTAAACTTCAGATACTCGATGTTTTCTGTTATGCTCTTTTTAACGCTGGCCATACCCACCAGTTTATCCAGTTCGGCAAGCGCAGCTTCCAGGCTGTCTTCCTGCTTTTCGGCCAGGGTATTTTTTAAAATGTTTAAAGCAGACTGATCTATCTGCTGCAACGAACCAGCCTGTTCCGAATCGCCTACAGTAAATTGTGCCGAAGCAATAGTTACATCCATAAAATTGACGTAGAGCATGTAGGTTCCGTTTTTCCAATAACCGGGATCGGCAAAACCATAACTGAAACGGAAACATTCGATTGGCGGAGAAGGATTGGCTGCAAACGAACAATCATATTTTGCGCATGCGGCCACAAAGCCATTGGAAATGTCTATAACATTCAGCTTAAATTCCAGGCTTTTGCTATCGATGAATTTTCTTTTTAATGATAATTCAACGCCAAGGTATTGGGTTTCGGCTCCGTGCAACTGGCTTAGATAGCGGTAACCCTCTTTAGTTTCACGGTAATCGGCATAGCTTGGATAAATCTTTATTTCCACCATTTCAAAATAAGGATTATCTGCCTGTGTTACTACGCCAAGTTTATCTATAATGATGGTTTTAGAAAGCACAACAATATCGTTGATAAGGATCTCCCAAAGGTATTGGTCGGCCAGCCAATAGTCTTCGGCTCCGGTACCCCAGGAGTTTGAGGCTATGGTTGAAAGTTCAGCAGGCTTAAAGCTAATGGCCTGTTCTGCCGAATACATTTCCTTACGGGTGGTGAGTGCCGTACAACGCACTTTTAGGGTAATGCTGATGTTTTGTTTTTGATATTGCAGGTTTATCAACTCAATATCCCAATAAAGGTATTTGATCTCTCCTGCTTCAAACCTTGTGCGGTATTTGTTTACGGATGCTTTGTGTTTTAAAAAATCACGTTTAGAAAAAAACTGTATGTCTTTTACGAGGCAGGTGGGCTGTGTGTTTGCCGCCGGGGCTGCTGTGTCTGTTGACATAGTCGTGATATTTTTTTTAAGCAGGTAGAATAAAACTATTTAAAGTTTTAATTTTTAAATCAAGCATCAATATACAAACAAATTTGGATTTTTAGGTGTCTGGCCACTAAGCCGACTCTGAAAAATTCAAGTTGCTTTTATTAATCAGACATCATTAAAATTAAACATGGTTGTAGTGGCCTGACACCTATGATCATACTTCCTTATCTCCATGCTTCCTGCACTTTTTCCAAAGCTGCATACCAATTTATGTATTGCACTATCCTTGGCAAAACGGCGCTATTGGGACTGGCTCCATGTGGCAGTTTATGGTTCCAGATAATACAATCGCCTGCACGGGCAGCTATGGGCATAGGACCAAATGAAGAAAGATCTATTTCTCTTGGGTTACTATTTTGCGGCAGCTCATCCAGCCAGCTTTCTAATTTTTTATGAAAACCTGGTACCACTGTTAATGCACCCTGGTTGAAGGCAGTATCTGTTAAGTATAAAATACCCTGTGTTCCAAAAGGAATGGGTGTAGCTAAACTTACATCCCAATGAAGCCCCGTACCCATGTATTTATAAGTGGCTGTTTCAGGTGGATTAAATCCACATTTGTCTGCGGTAACAACCAGGTCGGTGCGGTTCCATAATTGTTCAAATGCTCTTCTGATCCTGGGTGAATTCCTGTTTTTATTAATGGCTGCATGGTTGTATAAATTAACCATGATCCCCTGCATATCTTCCGTTCTCCTGTACCAGGTGGTTGCATCCTGTTCATCCATTTTGAGGAAATCGAGGATAACTTTACGGCTGATTGCACAATCATTCTGGCTAACTGCATTCTTAAGTATCACATATCCATACTCATCCCAAAAAGCAATGTCTGTTGCTGTTAGTACATCTTCAGTGATTACAGTCTGGCTCATGCTATTGTTTTGAAACAATGCATTACAACGTGCTACTAGATCCGGTGTAACGGCTCCATTTGCATTTGCTATTATCCATTTTTCAAAATTGTCAAAATCGGGCCTTTGTTCGTATAAAAAACGGTAGGTGGGCAGCAAGCCGGTTCCCAAAAAATCTATAAGCGTATTATCCAATATATCTTCCCCGGGGTATTTGCTGTTAACATGCTGACCGGCCATGGCTTTACTCCATAGCCTTTTCAGGTGAAGAATACCTGTGATACCGGTTTCGGTACTTGCTGCTAAAACTATATTGTTATCCGGGGTCATGTTATGTTAATTAAGCGAAACCTTAGGAACAGTTGCCCAAGTGATGAACAATTTAAATTTAAGTCATTTATTATTAATTACAGAGAATGCTGCGGTTTTTCGCCATTGTACATTGCAGGTTCTTTTTTGCGCATGAGAGATTTACTTTGATGTATGAGAGATTCACTTTGATGTATGTGAAATTTATTTTGATGTATGAGAGATTTACTTTGATGCATGACAGTTTTATTTTGATGTATGACAGAAACAGGGGGAACACCGACGGCGAAGATTATCTACAACGGCAGGGGCAACGGTGAAGGTGGTGGTAACCGACGGCGAAGAAATCCTTGTCTTTAGCCCCGTTAGGGGCGACATATTGGTAGAATTAATTTTATTATTTTAGAATTAAGCCCCAGCGGGGCGACATGTTTTTTTCGCTAACATCTTCGCTTTAATATGCCGCCCTGGTGGGGCTTTGTACCTTATTTAATTTTTAATGCCTGCCAATATATCGCCTCTATGAGGCTTTATTGTAATGCTGATGAAAATTGGTGAAGATTCGTTGCTGGTTATAAAACCAGGCAACGGCGAAGAAAAGTCACATTTTCTGATTTTTACTTTTTGGGTAAAAAATTCCCTTCTTTGCTGATGATAACTGCAGGCAGCGTTGGGTGCTGTTGCTCCCGTTGACCTGCGTGGGTTTAAGAACTCCAACATAGGCAGAGAAAGGCACAAGTGATCCTGCGGAACACTTGCTCCAAAATAAATTTCCGTAAATTCATATAGGCTTATTACCATTGAAATAAAAATGTACATTATTCTTAATTATCCGTAATAATTTCGGTTGATAATCGTATAGCCAATGCGTACAATCATTTCACTCCTTGTTTTAATGTTTTGGGGTACCTGTATTTTTGCCCAGGGGCAAATCCGTATCACTATAGTGAATGAGCAGAAGAAAGAACTCGTAGGCGCCACAGTCTCTTTACTATCGCAGGATTCTGTGGTCATTCGTTCGGGAGCTGCAAGCACATCCGGCATTTTTGAATTCACGGGGTTTAATTCCGGTAAATATTTAGTTCGGGTGAGCCAAACAGGATATATAGATGGGTTCAGTACATTGATAAATCTTGAAAATAAGGCTTCGGTTTCTGAGACCATCATACTAAAATCCAAAAGCAGCTTGCTGAAGGATGTAACCGTTGTTTCAAAAAAGCCGGCCATCCAGTTCCTTCCTGATAAAACAGTAATAAACCCCGAAGCCACTATTTCAAATGCAGGCGCTTCGGTTATGGATGTATTGGAAAAATCGCCCGGCATAACCGTGAATAAAGACGGATCCATTATCATGAAGGGGAAACCGGCTGTAACGGTTTTGATAGATGGCAAGCCTACCCAGCTAAGCGGTGCCGACCTGCAGGCTTATCTTTCCGGCATCCCTGCTTCACAGGTAGATGTGGTGGAACTGATTGAAAACCCCGGGGCCAAATATGATGCAGCAGGCAATGCCGGTATCATCAACATTAAAATGAAAGCAAACCGGCTGAAGGGCTTCAACGGCTCGATGAATTTAAGTTTGGGACAAGGCATCTATACCAAAACAGGTAATTCCATCAACCTGAATTACCGTAATGGAAAAGTAAACTGGTTCCTCAACTATGGCATGCGTGCCAGCAGGGAGAAGATGGATATGTGGACACTCAGGAAATATGTGAATACCAAAAACGAAGATTCTGTTTTATTGGAACAACCCAATTTTAACAAAAGCTCGAACGTGGGAAATAATCTTAAAACGGGATTCGATTTTTTTATCAGCAATCAAACGACCCTGGGTCTTGTATTTACAGGAGGGATCTTTGACAGGAATGCCAGGATTTACAGTGCCATAAAATGGATGGACCCGAACTATCACATCGATTCATCCATTAACACCTGGGGTGGAAATAACCGGAAGTTCAAAAGAGGGGGAGTGAATTTAAATGTTAAACATACGATCGATGATCGCAGTGAATTAACTGCTGACCTGGATTATGTAAGATTCAACATTAACGGCGATCAAAA
>JANOVD010000161.1:0-14173 GCA_031417255.1 Chitinophagaceae bacterium | reverse complement strand
CTGGTTAACAACTTTTTTTACAGCAGTACACCGGGCATCGCATCAAGAGGCCGTTTTAATCCTTTTTTATTTAAGGGCACTATTTTCAGTTCTGGCGGCTATTCGGCATTGTATGGCCAGGCTCTTTCTTCGGCATTGATTTTAGAAAGTAAGGATTTGCCGGAAAAAACACAGGCCGACCTGGCCATTTCTGTTATTGGTGTTGGCGGGGGTATCCAGCATCTGGCAAAAGATAAAAAATCATCCTGGGGAGTTTCTTATAATTATACCAATTTGTGGCTGGCATTTAAATTCAACAAATACAAACAGGATTTTTATCAGTTGCCAATTTATCACCAGGGAGATGCCAATTTCAGGATAAAAAGAAAAAGCGGCGGTTTTATAAAGTACTATGGCTATATCAGTGCCAATAAAACGGGTTTTAGAAGCGGAGATATAGATTCAACAGTTTTGAAAAATGCTTTCGCCATTGAAAATTTTAATACCTATCAAAATATTAACTGGCGTGAAAATTTTGGGATGGGCTGGAAACTTACGACAGGCATAAGTTACAGCACCAACAAAGACGATATTAACAACGAACTGCAGGATGCAAATAATAATAAACAGGTAATTACCAACCCTTCGTTTTATGCGTTTAAAAATTTTAAGTTAAACAACAGGGCACAATATGCACAGGTAAGGTTTGTGGTTGAGAAAAAATTAAACGGCCTGAATGTTATCCGTTTTGGCTCTGATTATTTTTACAGTAAAGAAAAATCAACTTATACTTTGTATAATGGCAGCCAGTTTACTGAATCGGTAACAGATAACCAGGAATCTGTTTTTGCCGAGGCTGATGTTTTTATAACAAACGACCTGGCAGCTAAAGTTGGCGGCAGGGTTGAGCATTCGCAAGTGGTTAAAAAATGGAATGTAGCTCCAAGGATTTCATTGGCATATAAATTTCCCGACAACAGCCAGGCATCATTTGCATATGGTATATTTTATCAAAACCCTGAAAGAAAGTATTTACCCACAGTTGCCAGTCTTGATTACTCCAGAGCAGCGCATTATATATTGCAGTATCAAAAACTAACCAATAGCAGAACATTTAGAGTTGAAGCTTTTTATAAAAAATACAGTGATTTGTATAAAACCTCCACATCGCCAACGGGCAGAGAAGTAGCAACCAATAACAATGGATTTGGCCATGCAAAAGGGCTGGAACTATTCTATCGTGATAAAAAAACATTTAAGCGTGTTGATTTCTGGATCTCCTACTCGTACCTGGATACCAAAAGAGATTTTTTAAATTATCCAAAAGCCATTACACCTTCATTTGCCGCTAACCATACTGCTGCTGTTGTTGTAAAGAAATTTGTTATGCCCTGGAAAACGGGATTTAATCTCAGCTACAATTTTGCAACCGGCCGGCCTTATTATCATTTTGCTTACGATAATACTCAAGGTAAATATGTAATTGGAGATGCCGGAAAAACCATCAACTACAACAGCATGAGTTTTAGCGTGAATTATCTGCCAAATCTTGGTAAAACAAATGCCAGGTCGTTTATAGTATGGGTATTGGGTATTAATAATGTGTTGGGGCAAAACCAGGTTTTCAATTACAATTTTAATAACGATGGCAGCCGAAAAGAAGCAGTAACACCGCCATCAAAACGATTTATTTACCTGGGATGTTTTATAAGTTTTGGAATTGACAGAACGCAGGATGCAATTAATAATAATCTATAAAGCCTGCCCCCTCGATGCCCCAGGGGGAAGAAAAGCGAAGGGGCAGAATAAAATTTAAAGTTCTTTTTATTTATTAAACAAAATTTATAACCGCTAAAATCTCAAACATATTCTTCTCCATTTCCTCTCTGCCAGCTGGCGGAGGAGATAGAGGGGGCCGGAGATGAGGCTTTAAACATTTAACATGTCAAATTATCAACCAGCTCCCGAAGGAAAAGACCCTGAACTATGGGAGATTGCACAAAAAAGGGCAGGCTTTAAAAGCCATGCATTAACCTATGTTATTATTAATGCATTTTTATGGGCCGTTTGGTATTTTTCAGCTTCATACGACCATTTTAAAATAACTGAAATGCGCTGGGGCCATTTTCCATGGCCACTTTGGTCTACACTTGGCTGGGGCGTAGGGCTTGCTTTTCATTTTGCAGGGGCGTATGTTTTCCCTAAAGCAAATTCGGTTGAAAAGGAATATGAAAAATTAAAAAATAAACAAAAAAATCAATAAAATCAATTTAAAATTAAAACAATGAAAAAATTATTTCTTATTGCTGTAGTTGCTTTTATAGCAACCGGCGCATTTGCACAAAACGAAAAATACCTGGAGTCCATGAAAAGCAATATTGCCGCCATTGATACCAGTTTTAAAAACCCACAAAACCTGTTAACCCTGGCAAATAATTTTGAACGCATTGCCACTGCCGAAAAAAATCAATGGCTGGCATATTATTATGCTGCACTTTGCCAGGTTAATTATACCTACATGGAAAAAGATAAAACAAAGATTGATGCCATTGCCGATAAGGCAACCGAACTGATTAATAAAGCTGATGCTTTGCAACCAAACAACTCTGAGATCAGTTGTATAAAAAGTATGATCGCAAGTGCACACATGATGGTAGACCCTATGACACGGTTTATGGAGTATGGTCAAGAAGCACAGTCGTTTATTGATGCTGCCATGCAACAGGACCCAAAGAACCCAAGGCCGGAATATTTAAAAGGCCAGGGTTTAAAATATACACCCGAACAATTTGGGGGAGGATGCGCAACTGCAAAACCGGTTTTGCAATCATCGCTGGATAAGTATAATAAATTTAAACCAGCCAGCGGCATACATCCAACCTGGGGAAAGCAAAGAGTGGAGTTATTGATCAGCGAATGTAAATAAAAACCAAACCAACTAAGGGTTACGCAATTTTGGTAGCCCTTGGTTGTTTACAAATGACCTGGGCAGTTAAACAGAAACCTGATTCTTGTAAAATAATTTTATGGAGTACAGTTATCTTAAATTAATACACCTTATTGCTGTAATGCTTTTTTTAGGAAATATTATTACAGGGCTTTTTTGGATGCATTTTGCTGTAAAAACCAAAGACCTTAAAATCATCAACTTTACCATGAAGGGAATAATTAAGGCCGACAGGTACTTTACTATACCGGGTGTTATTATTATTACTGCCGGTGGTTTTTTAGCTGCTATTTACGGGCACTTGCCAATTTTAAAAACCGGATGGATATTTTGGTCTATCATTATGTTTTCAATTTCGGGACTTGCTTTTTCATTTAAACTGGCCCCACTGCAAAAGAAGATCTACAATCTTACTTTGAATAATGAGGAAGTAAATGTTTTTGATTGGCATAATTTCAGTAAAGTATATTTTCAATGGGATTTTTGGGGTTTTATTGCATTGGTAACACCCTTGGCAGCTTTTGTAATGATGACACTTAAAATTCCGCAATAAACATATTTTAAACCAATTGCGATAGTGAAAAAGGATTAACGTAAATCAAAACCTAATTAAATGCAACCAGAAAATTTTTCACCAAAAGACAGTCTGCTGCTGATTGACAGCATGATTAACCAGGCAAAAAACCGCTTTACCGAAAATGGTTTTTTATATTTATTGTGGGGCTGGGTAATATTTGCCTGTTCAATTTTTCATTTTGTTGTAGTTAAACTAAGCTTGTTTAAAAACCCCGAATGGGTTTGGACAATTACCTGGGGCGTAGTAATTTTTCAAATCATTTACCTGGTAAAAGCAAAGAAAAAAGAAAAAGTAAAAACATATAGTGATGGCATAATTGATGCCATCTGGATTTGTTTTGGGATATGCATGTTGGTGCTCACAATTGTTATGGGGCGTTTTAATTTGTGGATATACATAAACTCACTGGTATTGTTGTTTTATGGCATACCAACATTTTTATCGGGCTTTGTTATGCGGTTTACACCATTAAAATTAGGTGGCATAGCGTGTTGGCTCCTGGCAATTGTATCTACATACGTCGCTCCGGTTTATTTTTTAATCTTAATTGCATTAGCAGTGCTTTTAGCATGGATAATTCCGGGATACCTGCTTAGAAAAAAATTCAAAAATCAAAACTGATATGGCAAACGAAGAACAACTTTCAAAAGAAAAAAGCCTGGAGATCATTCACCAGATGATAAGCCAGGCAAAAACCAATTTTACGGATAGTGGTTTAAGCTGGCTGCTTTGGGGCACTATGATCTTTTTAGCATCTCTCTCTACATATTTATTTCTATACATAGATTCAGATAATATTTTTCTGGGATGGAATATTTTTGGCATTGTAACCATTATTTTATTATTGTATGATATTTTTCGTCCTAAGAAAAAACTGGTAAGAACTTATGTTGGCGACCTGATGAAACTGGTTGATATTGGTTTTATAATTTGCCTTTTCACTATCATTTTCGCAATTAATATTGCTGTTAATCCAAACAGCGGTTTTGGATTTTTCCTGATGATTTTTGCTTTTCTAATGTTGATAAAAGGCGGGGCTGTTAAATCACGTTCATTAATGGTAGGCGCTGCTGTAAACTGGGCAGGTGCCATTGCTATGTTCATCAACAAAGATTTTAAATATGATATGCTCATCATGGCCGGGGCTGTTTTAATCGGTTATATCATTCCCGGAATATTATTATGGTTGGATTATAGAAAATCAAACAATAGCCTTAAAAACTAATACAGGCCTTTACAATGGAATTTAAAGAACTCGATCCCATATTACATTCTCAATTGAGGCTGGCTGTTGTAAGCCTGCTCATAAGCGTACGTGAGGCTGAGTTTACTTTTTTAAGAGAAAAAACAAATTCAACTGCCGGTAACCTCAGTGTGCAGATCAATAAATTAAAAGATGCCGGTTATATTGAAGTAACCAAACAGTTCAGCAATAATTACCCACAAACCATCTGTAAGATTACCATAAAAGGAATTGAGGCTTTTGAAGATTATGTAAAAGCACTGCAGAGTTATATGAACCCTGGCGGGGAATAAACTCACAAGGCTTCGTTAAATACACACTCAAAATTTATCTTCTTTTATTTTCAACTTTTTGTTGGCTTATCCGTTTTATCTTTGTTCATATCCCGATACATGTCAGCAATTATAAACGTAAGTAATCTTTCCAAACAATTTAAAGAGATCAGGGCTGTAGATAATCTTTCATTTACAGTTAATGAAGCTGATGTATATGGATTCCTGGGACAAAATGGTGCAGGCAAATCTACCACCATACGCATGTTGCTTACGCTGATAAAACCAACAACAGGTGAGATCAACATTTTTAATGCAAATCTTTTTACACACCGTACCGATATTTTAAAACAGGTTGGCGCTGTAATTGAAAAACCAGATCTGTATAAATACTTATCAGCTTTTGAAAACCTGGCCATTTTTGCAAAGATGAGTGGCATGAAACCAAACAGGGCCTTATTGCTTGAGCAGTTAAAGATGGTTGGGCTTGAGGAACGGGCTTTCAGCAAAGTAAAAACCTTTAGCCAGGGCATGAAACAAAGATTGGGTATTGCTGTTGCATTAGTGCATAACCCAAAACTGATCATACTTGATGAACCTACCAATGGGCTTGACCCGCAGGGTATTGCCGATATGCGGAACCTCATTTTAAAACTGAGCAGGGAGATGGGAAAAACGATCCTGGTATCGTCGCACCTGCTCAGCGAAATTGAATTGGTTGCAAACCGCATGCTCATCATTCACAAAGGCAAAAAAATTGTGGAGGGTAATGTGGCAGCGTTGCTCGATCCTTCAAAATCGCTGGTGCAAATTGAAACAGGTAATGATGCAGATGCAAGAGAAAAATTACTGCATACAAAGTGGGCTTCCTTAGTACAGCATAATGCCGCAGGCCTGCAACTTAAAATGAATAAGGAAGAAGTGCCGCAATTAATTACAGAACTGGTGTCCTTTCAGGTGCAACTGCTTTCAGTAAACCCAATGCATTCATTGGAAGATTATTTTCTTTCACTAACAACCCAACCCGGCCATGTGGAATCTTTTGCAGATTGAACTGTTTAAAATATTTAAGAAACCAAGAACCTACCTGGCTTTTGCCATCATTGCTGCTTTTATTTTTTTAATACAACTGGGTTTGTTTGTAAATGGTAAAGACTGGATGATGTTCATGCTCGGCTCACTGGATGAGACCATGAATATTGAATATGATAAACTTGTTAACGGATATGCTGTTTGTTTTTTTGTACTCAATTTATTGCTGGTGCATGTGCCTATATTGGTTGCATTGGTTGCAGGTGATGTGGTTTCGGGAGAGGCAAGTATGGGAACATTAAGATTACTGGCCAGCAAACCGGTTAGCCGTACACAAATAATATTGGCCAAATATTTTGCAACTGCTGTGTATGTTTTTGCTTTGCTGTTGTGGATTGCCATAATTTCTTTGGTAGTTAGTATTGCGGTGTTTGGTGTAAACGACCTGGTAGTGGCAAAAACAAATGGTTTGCAACTGATAGAATCGAACGACATATTGTGGAGGTATTTTTGTGCTTTTGCTTTTGCATTTCTTGCCATGATGGTTGTAGCTGCCATTTCATTATTGTTATCTGTTCTGTCAGAAAACTCGATTGGCCCAATAGTGGCTACTGTGGGTATTATTATTGTTTGTACTTTAATAAGCGAAATGGAAATACCCATTTATCAAAAATATATAAAGCCTTACCTGTTTACTACCTATATGCTGGGTTGGAAAGGGTTTTTCTATATCGGCTCAACAGCCGACGGCGAAACAATTAAGGGAAGCATCCAGTATTTACCAGGTATTTTAAAAAGCATTGCTGCATTGCTGGTATATATTGTGGCACTGGTTAGTGCATCTGTTTTTATTTTTCGAAAAAAAGATATTTTATCGTAAAAACATTCTATGAGATCAATCGTTGCTTTTCTTATCTTTTTACTGATGTCTTTTTGTACTTCAGCGCAGGATGTAAATACGCTTGTACAAAAAGTAAAGGATAAAATAAACCTGGTAAATGATTACCAGGCCAATGGTAAAATGAAAACCAATGTGAGTTTTTTAAAAGTTCCGGTTGCTACAGTAAAAGTTTATTTTAAAAAACCCAACCGGCTTAAAATTAAGAATGAAAAAGGAATTTCTTTTATACCCAAGGGTGCAGTAAATATTAACATGAGCAATGTGCTCAGCAGCGGTAAGTACAGTGTGCTGGATGCCGGTACTGATAAAATTGGAAGTACAATTGTTAAAGTAGTTAAATTACTGCCCGAAGATGATACTGCAGATGTGGTACTCTCAACATTATACATAGATGCGGTAAACCAGGTGATACTTAAAACAAAAACCACCACAAGAGACAACGGTACCTATGAACTGGAAATGAGTTACGGAAAATATATATCTTACGGACTGCCCGATAAAATCATCTTTTCATTCAATACCAAAGATTATAAAATGCCCAAGGGCGTAACTTTTGATTTTGAAGATGGCAGCCAAAAGAAAACGGCAGCTGAAAAAGAAAAAATCAAAAATCAAAAAGGGAAAATGGAAATCTTTATTAGTGGCTATATCATTAATAAAGGAATTACGGATAGCGTGTTTAATTAATCACTCGTAATAGGATTTTTAGTAATGAGCCGAATAATTTAGCTATTCGGCTCATTTTTTGTCTATATTTGAGCCGAATAACTGATATAATCGGCTCATGATTTATAATTGGCAACAAACAGGCTGGCCTGAATTCAGGTATAATCTTCCAGAAATTGAAGATATCCTCTTTGCTTTTGCAGAAGAAGCAGGGCATGTAAGCGGCATTTTAAAGACAATGCCGGAAGCAATGCAAATGGAAACTGTTCTTGACGTGATGGTTTCCGAAGCCATTAAAACATCAGCAATTGAGGGTGAGTATTTAAGCCGCCCTGATGTTGTTTCTTCAATACGTAATAATCTTGGCTTAAATGAAACCCCCGAAACTGTAAAAGATAAAATGGCGCAGGGTGCAGGCGAGTTGATGGTTCTGGTGCGTAAAACATTTGAGTTGCCGCTCACAGAAGAAACTTTTTTTTTATGGCACAGTATCTTACTGGGAGAAAACAAAAAAATAACGATTGGCGCATGGCGTACGCATAACGAACCCATGCAGGTTGTTTCGGGGGCAATTGGTAAAGAGAAAATTCATTTTGAAGCACCTCCTTCCAAAAATCTTCCTGCTGAAATGAACCGGTTTATAAAATGGTTTAATGAAACTGCACCCGGCAGGGAAAAGGAAATTAAAAAAGCACCAATTCGTTCAGCAATCGCTCATTTGTATTTTGAATCCATCCATCCATTTGAAGATGGTAATGGCAGGATAGGAAGAGCTATTGCAGAAAAAGCTTTATCACAAACAATGGGACGGCCTGTTTTACTAAGCCTTTCTCAAACAATTGAGGCCGATAAAAAATTGTATTACCAGGCATTGGAAGCAGCGCAACGCAGCAATGAAATAACGGACTGGATGAAGTATTTTGTTACAACAATACTTAATGCACAAAAACAGGCGAAAGGCTTGATAGAACTAACGCTTAAAAAAACTAAGTTCTTCGATCTTTATCGAGGTAAGTTAAATGAACGGCAGATGAAAGTTATTAAAAGAATGTTGGATGAAGAACCTAAAGGATTTGAAGGCGGCATGACTGCCCAAAAATATATCTCAATAACCAAAACCTCAAAAGCAACAGCAACAAGGGATTTGCAGATGCTTACCGAACTAAGCATATTGATAAATACCGGGGGCGGTAGAAATACAAATTATACGTTGAATATCTGATTGTTTTTATTGCTATTCCGGTATATCGCTTATCTTTTCATCAACCATATTGGCAACAACCTTCGAACTTAGTTTATTCAGCGGGTTTTTGTGTTGCTCATCATACTCGTGCCTGCCAATGATGATATCAATACATTTATAAATCGCTTCCCTGAAAGAGGACTCATCAGCTTTGCCCTGCCCGGCAATATCAAATGCCACACCATGATCGGGAGATGTACGTACACCGGGTAAACCGGCCGTGTAATTTACACCTTCGCCAATAGCTAAAGATTTAAAAGGGATTAGGCCCTGGTCGTGGTACATGGCCAGCACTGCGTCAAATTTTTCATATTGCCCTCGTGCAAAAAATGCATCGGCAGGGTATGGGCCAAAACAAAAAATATCCCTTTGCTTTGCTTCCTTGATGGCAGGTTTAATAATATCTGTTTCTTCCTTGCCTATCAGTCCTTCATCACCTGCATGTGGGTTTAAACCCAGCACTGCAATCCGTGGTTTATTAATATTAAAATCTCTTTTTAATGAGTTGTTGATGATCTGCAGTTTGCTGATGATGCCGTCCCTGGTAATGTGTTTGGCAACATCTTGCACCGGCACATGTTCGGTAACCAGGGCCACCCTCATATTTTCGGCAATCATAAACATTACAACATCTGAAGCGCCATATAAATTTTTTAAGTAAGGGGTATGGCCGGTAAAATTAAACTGATCGGATTGTGTGTTGCTTTTATGCAGGGGAGCCGTAACCAAACCATCAATCAAATTGTCTTTTAAAGCCTTGCCTGCAGCAGTTAAGCTTTTAACTGCATATTTTCCGCCAATATCATTTAAAATGCCGGGGTTAATGTTTATTTCTTCATCCCAGCAATTAAAAAGGTTTATTTGTTTGGGGTTTAGCCTGTTGAGCTCCCTGGTTGCAGCGTAGTTAATATTAATATCGGGAACACTTTTTCTATAAAAATTCATTGCTTTGTTGCTTGCAAAAACTACGGGCACACACAAATCTAAAATCCTGTTGTCGCCAAGGGTTTTTATCAACAGTTCAATTCCTATTCCATTTACATCGCCACAGGTAAAGCCAATTACAGGCTTATTATCGGTTGAAAATCTCATATTAATTTTATTAAAGCGTAAAAATACAATTCTTAGCGGTAAATGATTAACGTTTGTTGTAACAATAAAAAAGCACACCGATGGTGCCATCGGGATGCTTTTTTAATAAATTTGACTTTTATTACTGTTTAATAAGTTTAAGCGCTTTGGGCCTGGCATTGCTCGAATATGCCGTTACATTATATATACCTGCAGACAGGTTATTTAATTGTAAAGGGATTTGATTTAAACCGGTTTGTAATGATGCTGTTTGTTTTTGAATTATTCTGCCGGTAAAATCGCTTAATACAATTGTTATGCTTTCTTTTTCAAAAGCATCTATTTTTAAAACAGCTGTTTCATTTCTAACCACATTTGGGTTTAAGGACATTAAATTGAAACGGCCATTTTTTTGTATCAGTAATATAGTATTGCTGTACGTAACTTTTCTGTCAACATCTATAAACTTAAGCCTGTAATAATTTTTTCCATCTGCCGGTGCTGCATCTGTATAGTCGAACGGGTTTTCACATCTTTCTTTGCTGGCAGTAAATGAATATATGGGGGTATAGTTTGAGCCATCGGTACTGCGTTGCAGCTCAAATTTAGCTTCGGCATATGTACAAACTACTTTCCAGCTTAAAAAATGTTTTTTATCTGTTTGTGTTCCTTTAAAATAAGTAAGTTTTATACTCAATGGGCTTATTTTGCTGCTGCTTAAATAAAAACCCGAAAAACCATTTACCGGAACGGCTATTTCCCACCAGCTTTGTGTTGCATTCCAGTTTACAGTAAAACCAGCTGTTGCCGTTGTAAAATCAACATACGACCCGGTATAGTTTGTAGGGTTGGTACCCGTGCCATGAAATTGTCTTAATAAAAGATTGGCAATGCCTGTTGCATCTGCAGGCCCTGTTGGCAAAGGCTTGTGCCCGCTATCTGTGGCCCTGGTATTAAAGTCATCAAATTCGCTTTGTAAAAAATAGAGTTTAATATTTGCGGTAGCTGTTGCCGGATTTACTATCGGCTCAATGTCATATTTTCTGGCAGCATATAAATCTGATGTTCCTCTTTTTGTGGAATTTAAATCAACTTTGGTGCATGTATTTATTGAATTGGTAACCGGGCTTGCGCCGGCCGGAGTAACATTTGCAATTAAATTGCAATTGCCATCTCTGTAATTTGTACCAGGTGCATTTACACTAATATTTTGACAAACAGAAGCGCCACCCGGCGTACCGGCCAAAGTAAAAGACGCAGGATCAACAGTTATGGTAACAGTTGTACTGCCAGTTGCACTGTTTGAAGCATTAACAGCGTTGATGGTATAAGTGGTGGTTGCAATGGGGGTAGCAGTTACTTCCGAACCGGTAGGGCTGCTTAAACTGCCGCTGGGCGACCATGTAAAATTTATAACATCTGGTACAAACCGATAACCATTTACAAAACCGGTTCCCGACCAATTGGTGGTATTGTTTCTGCCAGTAACTACTGCAGCAACGGTGCCTGAAGAATTTTCAACACCCTGTGCCTTTGCTAAAGTGGTATTGCTGCAACTGGTTGTGTGTATTTCAACAATATTGCTGGTTTCCAGTAAGTGAATTTGAAATGTAGTAGTTCCTCCTCCGCTAAAAAAAGGTACAGCCTGGTAACTGATAACAAATGTTCTGTTTGGGGCCAAACCATCTGTAAAATATTCTAAAGTGCCCGAGGCTGCTAAAGTAAGGTTAGCCGTTACACCATGTATTGTATTGTTTGGGGCTGTGGCACTTGGCAAAACAAAACCTATGCCCGTGGTTGTAGAGTTGGTATTGCCCAAACCTACCCAGCCGTTTGAACTGACATTAACTGTGGTATACGGGTTGCCATAATATCGGAAAGAAAAGGGGATGGGAATATTATCCCATCTGCAATCGTTTAAATTGCCTGCTGTATAAGAAGTAACCGCCACTCCGGCATCTGCCAGGATATTAATTCCATAATCAGCAATCAAGCTGTTGGGTATTGCAGAAACAGTATAATCGACTGGTGTTGCCGATGCAGTAATTAGTGTAGAATTACCAAAACATACGGTTGAGTTATTTGCAAAACCGGTAACAGTAAGTTGTGCCAGGCAAAAATTGTAAAGGCAAACTACTGTCAGTAGCAGGTATATTTTTTTCATGTTATTGGATTTAACTACTGAGCCTTATATTGTAATTATTAACGAACATGAGTTTATGATATTGTCTTAGTTTGTTATAAATAGTATTTGTACCCGGGCCGCAGCGTAAATGTATTTTGTAGATATACCTGTTAATTTTAAGACCGATGCCTGAAAAAGTAAAAGCCAGTCTTTACAAACAACTTTTATTATCTATTTGCGTTAATGATAAATACAGGGTTTAATAAATAAATCCCGGTTGTTTATAAGAGAATATACAGTTGCAGATACTGCGGCAGGTTGATTTTCCTTTGAAAAAATATGAATTATAAGTGAAAAAATGTTGATTTAATCAGCAGGCTTCGCTTTCCAAAGCAGGGTATTGTATATAAAATAAAATTAAATGTGATAACCAAAAAAAGCAATTTATAGAATATATACTAAAGCCAAAGATAATTACGTTATCTAAATCGACTGATTCAATATTCAGCAAATATTATCCATTTAATGTGTAAAGTATTTTATGGATGAAATAACAAACCAATCCACCCATGAAAAAATGTATACTATTTTTTTCATTATTGCTCTGTTTCTGTGATGATATAATGGCACAACCAGCAACCTATGCTTTGCCATTTAGTATTGGCAGAAACAATTGCGGCAGCACCTCCGGTTCTATAGTTCGCTATAGTTTTCCGGGTGTTACAGCACGCAGCTATGATTCTGCTTACTTTTTCGATTATGTGTCCCCAAATTTATCCAGAAGTATTATAAGAAGTGCTTACGTTCCTAGGCTAAGGATTGGTAGCGGCACTTATAGCAGCAGTAGCCCTGTTATGACAGCCAGGGACCGGTTTAGTATAACTGCAGCAAGTGTATCTTTTAATCCCAAAGATGGCAAACTATATTATTTATGGACAGATTTTAATGCCGCAATATCACCAACACTAAAAACCTATGTTTGGCGATGGAACCCCGATACAACATTTTCAACAGTATCGTATAATAATCCGGCAGCCGTTGATTTGTTAGATACGCTTGTGAGTTTTATTTTTGATATTGGCGGTATAACTTTTGATAATACCGGTAATGCATGGCAGTTGGAATTCAGTACCGCCCCGGCACCTTATAAATCGAGGATGCGCAGGCTTGATTTTGTTACAAATATTATTGATCCCATACCCGATACGCTTGATCTGATACCAGGTGCAGGTGGAATTGGAGATACCATGTATAGTGTAAGTAGTGGTGATATTACGTTGATGCCCAACGGGCAAATGTATTATGTGTTCGATAATAAATTATTTACACCTGACTATGGAAGTTACGGTAACCCAACCCACCATATAACATCTACCTATATTGATACCATACAAAGGCCTTCTGGAGCTACTAGTTTAATAGGTTTGGCTTTCGGCAATGGAGATTTAATTTCTTCTTTTTTGCCGGGCTGTATTTATCGAAGGATTGACCCCATAACGGGAGATACCAATAATGTTGTTTATACTTATGCTGCAGCTAAAGGGGTACAATCAAGAGATATGTCTCAAATTTCATCTGGATTAGGCCTTGCAAAAAGATTAGTTTCAATTGTTAGCACCGGTACAGCAGGGCAGTACAATGTTACTTACGATGTATTTATTAAGAATTATGGTACAACCGGATTAACCAATTTACAGGTTTTTGATAGTTTGAGTAAAATTAATGGAGCAGGTAATTTATCCAATGTATCTACCACAATGCTTACCATACCGCCTCCACCCGGAATAGCTTTAAACCCGGCATTTAATGGGGTAACAGATGCCCGTTTACTGCAATTGACCGGCCAGAATTTACCCAATTACCCGGTAGACAGCAGCAGTTTTACTGTGCGTATAAATTGCAGGATTTCAAATGTTTTACAGGGTGTGATATATTATAACAGTGCAATAGGGTTTGTAACAGGCTACAAAGGCGTTGCTTTAAGAGATTCTTCAACCAATGGCAGTGTACCCGATCTGAATCAAAATGATAAACCCGATGATGAGGGTGAAGGCCAACCAACACCTTTTATAATATCTATTACTCCTACTATACCTCCCTGCTCCCTATTAAGCCAG
>JANOVD010000160.1:0-2257 GCA_031417255.1 Chitinophagaceae bacterium | reverse complement strand
GGAAAATCAATGAGTCGGAGTATAGCAGGGAATTGGCGGACTGAGACGAGTTCGCATGAGACTGCGTCCACCACCATTTAAGCCATTGCAATTTCTGCAATATAAAACAGAGTGCATCCCTTGCGGGATCGGCGTTGAATTGGCTGTGTCAGTGCCGTGTCAGCTTGCAGACAGACATTTCGCAAAGCCGAGACTTTGGCATTCGCGTCCTGCCGGGCCATTCGAGATCAGTTGCACGCCTATCGGGACTGCTGACGAACCTGTCCGGTTGGCTACGAGGAGGCACCAGTAAGTCTCAACGCAACTATGCCGATCGGACTTATCCCGACCATGGTCCGAAAATCGTTGCCGTTGCCGGTTGGAATTACCCGGACCTTTCGGGCTGCGGCGGTGGCAACGATCATCGCACCTTATTTCACGAGAACGCGCCAATTCGAGACCTTGACCGCCCAGGCCGCGAGCAGCCGATCTCGCTTTAGGCGAACAAGCGGACGCAGCCTTGCGTCTCTGCCGATGCAATTGAGGGGCCAATGGCCGAGCAAGTTCTCGTTTCCCTTAGCTCCGGCGCCTCGAGATGACATTTGGGACGAGTGGTGCACCCTCACCGGGATTTGTGCCTGAGGCCCGCGAAAGCACACGACAATTATCGGCAAGACGGTGCTGTGCCTAGCCGTAGCGACCTCGGGCTGTGGATTGACGATCGGTGACGGCTTCCTGAGCTTGCCTGCAATCATCGCTGATGATCGCGTAGCACCATTCCGCGTGGGTCTGTTGAGCGCCCAGACTACGCAGTGCACTCGATTTCAAATTAGCAGCAGGCGACGGTTGCGTTAAGGGCTACCGCGGCAAACTAGAACGGCTAAGCCGCATGTATTCTGCCGCTGCAAGACTGAATGGTTCACCCTTGGCCAGTGCGGGGAAATGCACCAGAAATTCGACCAAAGCAGCGAAATCTCCTTCTGTTGCATGTCGGATCACGTCAGATGAGACCCCGGCTGTTTCTGCCTGCAACGCCAGCTGCCGGGCGATGTTGCCGAGCATGGTGTGGTGACACATGACGGCCAGCATCTGGATGGCAAGAACGTCTGACGTGTCGAACACATGCGTCACCGAAGCGACAGATCGACCAAAGTACCATCGCTCGTAGACACCGTGCAAACCTAAGTGTCTGTCCCGAAACATATTGAATCCGCTGAATCGGTTGTGATTCACTGCAGGCTTCCTGATTCGAAGGAGACCTCAGATGTGGACAGTTGCGAACCGGCAGCGTTACGACCGCAGCAAGCTTCGTTATCCCAGCGATGTAACGGATGACGAGTGGGGGTTTGTTGCACCACACATCCCCAAAGCCAAGCCGGGCGGCAACCGCCGGCATGTGCCGGATCGCGAGATCGTCAATGGTTTGATGTACATTCTGTCGACGGGTTGCCAATGGCGGGCGATCCCCAAGGACCTTCCGCCGCGCTCGACGTTGTACCGGTACTTCGATGAGTGGAGTTACGATGGCACGCTGGAGCGCATCCACCACGCGCTTTACCAGGAATGCCGTGAGGCGGCAGGACGCGAGGCCTCGCCGACGGTGGCCATCATCGATAGCCAGAGCGTGAAAAGCGCCGAAAAAGGGGGGTTTCGGACCCGCCGGGATACGATGCAGGAAAGAAGATCAAAGGTAAGAAGCGGCACATTCTCGTCGACACTCTCGGCCTTCTGATGCATGGCCTCGTGCATGCCGCCGATGTCCAGGATCGGGATGGCGGGGTGTGGGTGATGGCCACGCTGTTCGGGCTCTATCCGTTTCTGGAGAAGCTCTACGCCGACAGCGGCTACAACTCCTCCGGCTTCAAATCCGGCGTGAAGAAGGCGGCGAGCAAATTGGCCGTCGAGATTGTCAAGCGTTCCGGCACGGCAAAGGGCTTTGAAGTCCTCCCCAAGCGTTGGATCGTCGAACGCTCGATCGCCTGGCTTAACCGTTGCAGAAGGCTGGCCAAGGACTGGGAGTGCAAGAACCGCAAAGCCCGCGCCTTCATGCTCTGGGCTTCAATCCGCTTCATGCTCCGAAAGCTCTGTAATCCTTTATAATGTTCCGGGACAGACACTAAGCCTTCCGCGAAGTGTTCCGGATGGTGTTTGTCGAACTGCGACGTCCAGCAGGCCTCGTCCACAGCCTGTGCGAGGACACGATGATCGAGATTGTCCTCGTGAAAAAGCGAATCCGGGTCAAATGTCACAATACCATAGGGCTTCAGCCGCCGAATGG
>JANOVD010000159.1:0-17660 GCA_031417255.1 Chitinophagaceae bacterium | reverse complement strand
TTGCAAGTGTAATTTTTGGCAACCAATTTAAGTTTCTTTTATCCAGCATGTCAGTTGTCCGTTGCACATTAAATTTAAGCTGACTGAAGTAAAAATTATTAATGTTGCGTGTTTGATATTCTTTTAAACTTCTTTTGTATATCTCAAAATGCATATCAATATTTTCAATAAAATCCGATAAGTAAGTAAATCCATCTTTCGTGGAATATGCTTTTTCTATATAGGCAATTTCTTCAAAACTTTCTAATCCATCTGTAACAATATTTTTAGAATTTGCCTGTAGTATTAAATACTCCTCATAAGATGTAAAATAGACTTGCGCCTTGTACCCCAATATTATATTTGTATAGAACGCCGAATTCATTTTATAAATACTATCTGTTTCAATTGAAATGGAGGAATAAAATTTTATTGCTTTTTTCAGTTGTTTATAATGCCGCTTTTTTAAATGATTTTTTACATGATCATCACCGGATAAAAAAGTATTTGCAGTAATCAAAGAGTCACTCTTTTCTGTAAACAGCCTTGTGCAGCTAAAAATTAAATTTTTAAGTTTTTGAGAAGTATCAATATTGCCGATTGGTATGGAATGTATGGTTCCCATTAAATATGAAGGAAACTGGAGCCCGTTTCCTTCAATCTTCCAGATCAGTGAATTCTCAACCGGCTTTACTAAAGAGTCTGTTTGGGCAGTTAAACTGCAACAATGAAATATAAGGGTAACGAAATAAAATATTTTTTTTATCATGGTTACTATTTATAACGCCCAATCTCAATCACCTCCTCACAAAAATCATATTCCTGTTTTACGTTGCTGCTTACAATTACCAGTTTATCTTTTGTGTAATTGGTGATGAGTGTGTGGTATAAAGCAACTCCATCCGCATCTAAATTAGTGGTTGGCTCATCTAATAAAAGAATGGGTGTATTGCTGAAAAAAGCCTGTGCCAGTTTTAACCTTTGTTTCATACCGCTACTGAAATAACGGATCTGTTTGTTGATGGCATTTTCCAGTCCAACAATTTTCAAGATATCTTCAATGATTATTGATTGTATTAAAGGTTTGAATTTTGAATGGAACTGCAGTATTTCTTTTGCGGTCATTTCTTCAATTAATTCCAGGTAGGGTGCGGCGATGGAAATGTTGGTGTAATGTTGTTCGTTGCTGGTTGTTCGTTGTTCGGTTTTAAATTCAACAGTTCCTTCGTTATGTAAAGCTGCGCCGGCTATAACCTGCAGCAGGGTTGATTTTCCGGAACCATTGGGACCGGTGATGGCATAATTTTTTCCGGTTTGGAATGTATAACTGCAGTGACGGAATATCCACTCACGGTTGTATCGTTTGCCGGTATTGGTTAAAGTAATATTCATTTTACCTCATCCCAACCCTTCTCCAAAGGAGAAGGAACTCGAATCGGGAGATCAATTATTTAAGAGTTTTTCTTTTTTATAAGATTAATTATTTGCTTAGATAAAAGCTGAATAAAGAACCATCAGTACAAGAGTGCTCCGATAGCTATCGGAGCCAATGAAGTTGATGAAAGATTTAATGTCTGGCCAAAAAAAATAAACAACAGCATCTCCGCTTATATCTTCTCCCTTTCCCTCCCCTTGGGGGAGGATAGGAGGGGCCTCCTACTCATCCTCCGTACTTCCTTTTGTAAAACGTTTAATTATACCCCGGCCACTTTCCCTGATAAAAGTTACAATTTCATCACGTTCGTCTGTAGCAGGTAATTCTTCTTCAATAAAATTAAGTGCCTGCGATGTGTTAAGCGATTTGTTGTAAATAATGCGGTAGATATCCAGTATTTTATTTATTCTATCCAGCGAAAACCCCCTGCGTTTTAAGCCAACGGAATTTACACCGGCATAACTTAATGGTGTACGGCCTGCTTTTATATAAGGTGGCACATCTTTTCCAAAAAATGAACCGCCACTTATAAAGCAATGCTGGCCAATTTCTACAAACTGGTGTACTGCACACATGCCGCCAAGTATTGCATAATCGCCAATGGTAACGTGGCCTGCAACCTGCGTGTTGTTACTTAATATACAATGGTTGCCAACAATACAGTCGTGGGCAATATGGCTGTATGCCATGATGAGGCAATTGTTACCTACTTTGGTGGTCCACCTGTCTTTACTGCCCCGGTTTACAGTTACAAACTCTCGGATGGTTGTATTGTCTCCAATTTCTACTGTTGTGTGTTCTCCTTCGTATTTAAGATCCTGTGGAATAGCTGCAATTACAGATCCCGGAAAAATGCGGCAGTTCTTACCTATTCTTGCACCTTCCATAATAGTAACATTACTTCCAATCCAGGTTCCTTCGCCAATTTCAACATTTTGATGAATAACACTGAACGGATCAACCTTTACGTTAGTAGCAAGATTAGCATTCGGGTGAATGTACGTGTGGGGATGAATCATAAATAATGTACTAATTTGATAATGTGCTAACGTGCTAATATGCTCCCCGATAGCTAATTATTATTATTTTAAGGTTTTATATTGTTTGATTGAATTTTTTTTATACCCGCCGCTCAATTTTTTTACTCAAATTAAAATCTAAAATAGGCTATTGCCTTCAATTAGCACATTAGCAAATCAGCTAATTAGCTCATTTGTTTTTAATTTCTCTTCACCAACTGCGCTGTTAAATCAGCCTCGGTACATAATTTATTGCCAACATACACACTTCCTTTCATAACACAAATTCCCCTACGGATCGGTTCAGTCATTTCCATTTTTAATATTAATGTATCGCCGGGTACTACTTTTTGTTTGAATTTACAATTATCTATTTTCAAAAAATAGGTATCATATTGCCCGTCGGGCATGGCATTTATACATAGCAGTCCTCCGGTTTGTGCCAGGGCTTCAATTTGTAAAACACCGGGCATTATTGGGTTTCCCGGAAAATGGCCCTGGAAAAAATATTCATTGACGGTAACATTTTTTATACCTACTATCAATGTATCTGTCAGTGTAATGATCTTATCAACCATTATAAAAGGAAAACGGTGTGGCAAAGTTTTTTCAATTTGCTGCTGTGTATAAACAGGTTCCTGGTTGGGGTCGTAAACAGGGATATCCTTGGTGTGCCTGTTTTTTTTGATGTATTGCTTTATTTTTTTAGCAAACTCCACATTACTGCTATGGCCAGGGCGGTTGGCAATAATATGTGCTTTAATGGGATAGCCGATCAATGCCAGATCGCCAACAACATCCAGCAACTTATGACGGGCAGGCTCGTTTGCAAAGCGCAGTTCAAGATTATTGAGATAGCCTTCGCTTTTTATCTCTATTTTTTTTCTGCCAAATGCTTTTGCAAGCCGTTCCATTTCTTCATCGGTAACGGGTTTATCAACTACTACAATGGCATTATTAATATCGCCACCTTTTACAAGATTGTTATCGAGCAGCATTTCCAGTTCGTGTAAAAAACAAAATGTGCGGCATGGGGCAATTTCAGTTTGAAACTCTTTCATGGATTTCAAACTGGCGTGCTGGGTGCCTAAAACCGGGCTGTTAAAGTCTATGAGTGTTGTTACCTGGTAATTAACTGCAGGCATGGCAGTGATCTCTACTTTTTTAACTTCATCAAAATAAGTGATATTGGTATCAATGCTGTACCATGTTTTTGCGGCATCCTGTTCAAGCACCCCGGTTTTTGCAATTATATCAACAAAAGGCCCACTGCTGCCGTCAATAATCGGAATTTCGGGGCCATTTATTTCAATCAGGCAGTTATCAACGCCCATACCAACCAGGGCAGCCAGTATGTGTTCAACAGTACTTACTTTACAATCTCCATTAACCAATGTTGTTCCTCTTGAAGTATCTGTAACCAGGTCGCAATCTGCTTTAATGATCGGGGATCCCGGCAGGTCGGTACGCTGAAACTGGTACCCAAAGCCCGGGTTGGCAGGTTTAAGTATCATATCTACATTAATACCCGTATGCAGGCCTGTGCCTGAAATACTTACTGCCTTAACTAATGTATGTTGTTTATCTGGATTAAAATTTTTATCCATGTGCTCTGCTAAATTTTGTTGGTAAAGATATTTGATTTTCTTTGAGTGGGGATATTTTGCAAATTGCAGTAAAGAAACGCCTAAAAGGGGAGATTTAATTACTTAATTGACTATTGATCTTACATTAAAACTGGAATTGGAAGCTACCGAAAATACCGAATTTGGACTTTGTGCCGGCATAAGACGGGGCTGGCGAAAGCCGCCATATAAAATCGAGACGCAGTACTTTTAAAATATTATCAATTCCCGTACCCACTTCAATATAAGTTTTTCCATTTAATGTTTTAAAGGTAGCGGTTTTATTGTTGATGATATTGTTTTCATTGCTTAATGAACCCCAAAGTGATTTTACAGTCCAAAACTGCCGCCATTTTAATTTACGGGTTATAGGTATAAAACGAAATAAACCCGAACCGATATTATGCTCCACATTTACGCCGGCATATTGATCACTCAGGTATTCGAACCGGTTCATGAGGTTGTAAGCATTGCGGGTATAATAATAAAGATCATTACCCGGGTGGTTCTCTAAATTGGTAAAAGGCATGGCGCCGGTAATTTTACCTCCGTAAATTTTATAAGAAAGCGTGCCGTATGGAGATATTTTCATGTAATCTTTTATGGTAAGAGAATACTTGGTATAGTTGTATGCACTTATGAATACACCGGCTATGCCTTTGGCAAACATCAACTCTGCAACCGGGTATTTTGTACCCATGGAATAGCGGTTATAATCGGTTTCAATAAATGTTTCCAAATAAGCAAAACGCAATTTTAAAGCTACTTCAAAATTAGTAAGCGCCGTACCCCTGCTTACCGGAAAAGTTGATAATGCCGGTAAGTTAAGCAGGGGTGTATATTGCCTGTGGCTTACAAACCACTCGGTAGAAAAACCTTTGCCGAGTTCATTAAAAAATTCGAAACGGATGTCTTTTACGTTGATGAATTTTCGGGTGGTATTTGGTTTTCTGATGGCAAGCGAAAAAATATTATCCTGGCTTACTTCGCCCACCTGGCTTATGCCGTTATCTACATCGTTTTGATAAGAAAGATGCAACCTGATTCTTTTGGGTGCTCTTTTAATGATCCAGAAAGCTTCTGCCTGGCCTTTAAACTTTTTATCCCTGGTGCCATATGCCAGGTAAGCATGGAGGTAAATATTCTTCATCAGTTTTTTGGTGGTACCCAAATCAAATCTAAACCGGGTGCCTTCCCACTGGTTGCCACTTATCCAGTTAAACCAGGGGCCTATTTCAAATTTGCCCACATCGCGGTAACCACCGGATAAAAATTTTAAATTACGCTGCAACTTCTGAAATTTGGGCATTTCCATCAGTTTATCAATGGTAGCATAAATTGCCTTTTCATTTTTTGATAAGGTATCGTGCCGCAAACCGCTCCAGGCAGAATCTGATTGTTGGGTTACAGATTTTTCTGTTTTTACTATTTCTTCAATATGCTGCTCTTTAAAAGCTGCAGTTAAAGAATCGCTGTTGATAATTATATTTTTATAAGATGTTGTTTTTCGGCCAATGAGGGTGAGTGAGTTTTTGCCCAGCACCCTGAAATCGGCAAAGAACTTATCGCGGTTTAAAAATATTACCGAATCGTTGATGGAAATATATTCCTGGAAAACACTGATACGGTCAATATAATTGATGTTTGCATCTTTACCCAGGTATAAGGATATTTTGGTGATCTGGTAAGTTTTTTCTGTTACCCAGGCATCGCCTTCAAAAGTATTTTGCCCGGCACGTTTTGGCCTGAAAACAAAATGATATAATTTACCTCCGTTAACTATCTGTGTATCGGGTACTGTAAATATATAGTAAGCATCAGCATTATCGTTAAACGGGCTGATAATATCCTTATCCATTACATTCACAAAATTGCTGTAGATATTTACATTCTGATTCATTACGCCAAGTAACTTGCTGAAGCTTTCATTATTGAAACCTGCAGTTTTACTGGCTTTTATATTTTCATAAAATTTCCGGGGGCTCCTCTGGTATGCGTAATCACTCAGGCTTTCTATTAAATATGCCGGTAAAAAAGGGGCAGCTTCCGAAGTGCTGTCCATATTATCAAAAATGAATTTAAAGTTTTTTAATAAAAAATTCTTTTTGGCTTTATCGGCATTAAAATTCTTGATATCTATTTCCAGTTTATTATAAGCTTCGTAACTGAAGTTACCAAGATCATACCGGTTGTACTGCTTCTTTTTACTCATTATTTTTTTCCATAAATAAAGGCCCCTGTTCCATTTGGCTTTAACAGTCACCTCGCCTTTTGCTCCGCCCCGTTCCAATTGAATATTGAGCGTTTTATTATTTTGTAACCGGGTAATGGGTATTTTGTATATCTCAAACCCGATAAAACTCACTTTTAAAGTATCGTCTTTAAAATTGTTGAGCACAAATGAAAACTGTCCGGCACTGTCGGTTGTTTTTCCAACACCCGAACTTGCAAAATAAACCGAAGCATAACTTACCGGTTCTTTGGTATGGCCGTCAATTACAGTTCCGGAAAAGGACACGGATTGACCAAAGGATACAGTTGTTACAAAAACTAATACCAGGAATGATATGCTGTGTTTGAAAGTATTCAAAAAAATAAATTTTTACAATTTGGGAGTAGCTGTTGTATTTAGATTGATTTAATCAAAGATATTTTATTTTTTCACCCGATGAGGCAAAGAAAACGTTAACTCGGTGTTTATGTAAGATGAATGACAATTGAAGGGGGTAAAAAGTTTAGTACAGACTTACTTGCTTTTTTTCACCATCATTTCTTTAAGGAACTTTTCCAGTTCTGTTACTCTTTTTTCCAGTTCTGGAAGATTTCGGGCAATAGCCATACTTCTCATGGCTTTTGTATATTCGTAGGCATTAGTTCCGGATATTATAAGACCTTCTGTTTTGAAGGAACGGTTTACACCGCTCTGTCCGTTTATTTTCATATTATTTGCAATACTAAGGTGCCCCGCCAGCCCAGCCTGTCCGCCAATTACTACACCATTGCCAATTTTTGTACTACCACTGACACCTGCTTGTGCGGCAATTAGTGTACTAATCCCAACTTCTACATTATGGGCAATCTGGACCAGATTATCAATCTTAGCACCGTTTTTAATTATTGTTGAACCGATTGTAGCACGGTCTATTGTTGTATTCGCTCCTATCTCCACATTGTCTTCTATCACTACGTTACCAATTTGCGGTACTTTTTTTATGTTCCCGTCACCCTGGGGTGCAAATCCAAATCCATCACCGCCAATAACGGCGCCGGCATGAATGATTACATTTTTTCCAACGATGCAATCATGGTAAATTTTTACACCGGGGTGGATAATGCTGTTTTCTCCTACCTGCGCATTGTCTCCTAAATATACATTTGGGTAAATCTTTGCACCATCAGCAACTATCACTTTTTCGCCCAGGTAAGTAAAAGCGCCGATATAAACATGGTCGCCAATTTTTGCAGTAGTTGCAATATAGACAGGTTGTTGTATGCCGGTAAGCTGTTGTGTTTGTATTTGCTGGTATTTATCTAAAAGTGTTGCAAAAGCTGTATAAGCATCCGGTACTTTTATAAGTGTAGCAACAATAGGTTGTTTTAATTCCTGTGTTTCATTTATAATGATGATGCTGGCTTTTGTACTGTACAGGTATTCTTCATATTTGGGATTAGCCAAAAATGCAAGCTGCCCGTTTTGAGCTTCTTCAATTTTACCGAAAGATGCAACAGCAGTATCGGCATTGCCTTCTACTTTTCCGTTGATCATCATGGCTATTTGTGCTGCGGTGAATTGCATAAATTGGTTAATTGTTAATTGATGATGGTTCTTTTGGTTTTACAATTAACCATTAACAATTAACTTTCATCTTAAGTAACAAATGTAATATTTTTTAACCTTGCCCATCAGGTTTTGATTGATGAGGGCATTATCAACTTCCGAAATATCTTTTACTGAGCCGTCTTTAAAAAGAATATGAATATGTTCTTCCTCCAGGTTGTAAGTGCTGCTGGTAACTTCGCCGGTAAACACCAGCCAGCCTGCTTCTTCGGCAGTTAAATTTAATCTGGTACAGGCTTCAGCAATTTTTTGCTTTACCAGAGCCTCTTCCACCGGGTTACCAAAATACTGAACTTTCAGCAATTGACGGTTAATAATTCCGTTACACAGGCCAGATAATATTTTGTCATCATGGTGGCACCAACCTTTTATCGCTGCCATTACATCATAATCATCGAGGTTACAGAATTCTTCGAGTGTAACAGTTTGAATGGGCTGTGTAATAAAATTATGCAGCGGTTGTTGCGTAGCCGCTTTTATATATTTTGCTCTTTTAATAATGCGCTTCAGCATTTGCTCGGCACATAAAACGGTTTTATGCAGGTACACCTGCCAGTACATGAGGCGGCGGGCCACTAAAAATTTTTCTATTGAATAAATGGATTTTTCTTCCACCATCAGCTCTCCTTTATGAACGGTGAGCATTTTTAATATGCGGTCATAACCAATCACGCCTTCATTTACGCCGGTAAAAAAACTATCCCGTGTTAAATAATCCATGCGGTCCACATCAAGCTGTCCGCTGATGAGCTGGTAAAGGAATTTTTTGTGATACCGATCTGTAAATATTTCCAAAGCCAGGCTAAGCTTACCGTTAAACTGCTTATTGAGTTCTTTAATGATCATTAAAGACAAATCCTCGTGATGCATGCTCTCAATCAACACATGCTCCAATGCATGACTGAAAGGGCCATGGCCAATATCGTGTAAAAGGATGGCAATTTTTGCCGCCTGTTCTTCAACTGCAGTAATTTCTGTTCCTTTATTTTTTAATTCATGTAAAGCAATACCCATTAAATGATAGGCACCCAAAGCATGGTGCAGCCTGCTGTGTACAGCACCAGGGTAAACCAGGTTTGCCATAGCCATCTGGTTAATGCGCCGCAGCCGCTGAAAATACGGATGGGAGATTACCTGGTTGATCAATTCATCATCAATGGTAATAAAACCATAAACCGGGTCGTTGATAATTTTACGAAAGGGCATATTATATAATTGGCCGTTGCCTGATTTTTATTTCGTCAATTACTGTTAAATAGTTATGCAGTTTAATATCCGATTTTAAAATATCCAACAAAATTATTGCAGGAGTTGTTGGTAAATAATTTTGTAACCTGAAAAGTATGATGCCATAAGATCCAGGAATCTGTTTCTTAAATATCAGCTCACCAAAATCTTTATCAAAGGTTAAAATTATTTCACCGGCAATGGAGGCTTGTTCTAACAAGACTTCATCTGGTTTACTCTGAAAAACTATTGAAGCTTGGCGTACGTTATGATTGTTGCTGATAAGTAATTGAACACTTGCTAAAGGAAAATTTTCGTCGGCTAAAAAATCCATCAGGTTACTAAGGTTTTATTGAATAACAAACCGTCTTTCAGGCAATCATGTGCATAAGCAAAAACAGCTTTTATTGCAAGTGCAGATAAAGTTGGATAATTTGATAACAGCATTTCTTCTGTCCAGCCATCTGCCAATCTTTCTAAAATAAATTCTACCGAAAGCCGTGTATTCTTAATAATAGGTTTTCCACCAAGAATTGTCTCATCAGAAACGATATGTTGTTGCCAGTTCATATACCAAATTTACAAAACTTATTTCTTAAATTGTTAAAAGTTATACAAAGCTAAATAAAGCACAGCATCATTGATTTAAAAAATTAAATTTGTAAGGATTGAAAATACTGCTCATTCTTAATCCTTACTTTCTTCGCTTAGTTAAAAGATGATAAAGGGTATGTGGTACAAGTGAGGATTCTTCTTTCCTTTTACTAAAAGAAGAGAAGAATAGAACAAGTTCACAACGATGATGAGCAATGATAAAATGCAGATAACAAAAAACACATCCCGATAGCTATCGGGACAAAACCTTAAACAGCAATTATGAGTGTAGCAAAAATTCTTTGGGTAGATGATGAAATAGACAGCCTTACATCGCAGGTTATGTTTTTAGAAAACAAGGGATACGAAGTGCAAACCAAAACCAATGGGTTTGATGCGGTGGAATATGTAAAAGATAATATTGTTGATGTGGTGCTGCTTGATGAAAGTATGCCCGGTATTACCGGCCTGCAAACCCTGCAGCAGATAAAGGAACTGAAAAGTAATTTGCCTGTGGTTTTAATTACTAAAAATGAAGCAGAGAATTTAATGGATGAAGCCATTGGATCGCAGATAAGCGATTACCTGATTAAACCGGTTAACCCAAACCAGGTATGGCTGAGTTTGAAAAAAATAATTGATAATAAAAGATTGGTGGCCGAAAAAACAACTTCGGCTTATCAGCAGGAATTCAGGAGTTTGTTTATGGCTTTAAACAGTAATCCCGATTATAATGAGTGGATGGAGATTTACCGTAAACTTGTTTATTGGGAACTGGAGATGAAAAAAAGCGACAGTCCCGAAATGCAAGAAGTTTTTGAAACACAAAAAACTGAGGCCAATACCGAATTTTTTAAATTCATTTCAAGAAATTATGCTTCGTGGGTAAATCCTAAAAGTGCCGATGCACCCATTATGAGTTATAACCTGATGAAGTTTAAAGTTTTTCCGCACCTGGAAAAAGGAACACCTTTGTTTTTTGTATTAATTGATAATTTACGGTTTGACCAGTGGAAAACCATTCAACCCATTTTTGCAGAAAGTTTCCGTATTCATGAAGAAGAAACTTTTTATGCCATACTGCCCACCGCTACACAATATGCACGCAATGCAATTTTTGCCGGAATGATGCCGGTTGATATTGAAAAAAAATTTCCTGAACAATGGAAAAATGATGATGAAGACGGAGGTAAAAATATGTTTGAAGAAGAATTTTTTAAAGCACAATTAAAAAGTTTGGGTAAAGGTGACCTGAAATATTCTTATACCAAGATAACCAATAACCACGATGGACAAAAGCTGGTTGATAATATTCACAACATGATGGATAACGATATTAATGTGATTGTTTATAATTTTGTTGATATGCTGAGCCATGCCCGTACCGAAATGGAAGTGCTGAAAGAGCTGGCAGGCGATGAAACCAGTTACCGCAGTATTACCGAAAGCTGGTTTACACATTCGCCGCTGCACCAGGCCCTTAAAAAAATTTCCGAAAAAAAATTAACCATGATTGTGGCAACAGATCATGGCAGTGTTCGGGTAAATACACCGGCTAAGGTTATTGGCGATAAACAAACAACAGCCAACCTGCGTTACAAACACGGACGTAATTTAAACTACGAACCCAAAGATGTGCTGGCCTTCAGAGATCCCAGGGAAGCCGGGTTGCCGGTGCCCAATGTAAATTCTTCATTCATTTTTGCTAAGGGCGATCTGTATTTATGTTACCCCAATAATTATAATCACTTTGCCAATTATTACCGCAACACTTTTCAGCATGGAGGCATAAGTTTGGAAGAGATGATTGTGCCGGTGATAAGGATGACGAATAAGTAGCCCCCCTGCCCCCCAAGGGGGGTGAAAGAAAGAGCTTTTAGTTTTGATTGTTATACTTAGTTTGAGTTAGCTTGATGTTTTAGTTATCAACGATTGTTGAAAATTTAATTTTGTTTAACTCGTTATTTATTGGAGGTTGCACTTAGTTAAAAAACTTCAAAAGTCCCTTTAGGGATTTAGGGTATGAAATACACACAACATAATTTAGATAAGATTGAAAAAGTTGCCGAAGAATGCGGTTATGTTATTCGTTACGAAAGAGGAACTTTTCAGAGCGGTTACTGCATTTTGCAGGACAGGAAAGTGATCGTTATCAACAAATTTTTTCAAACCGAAGGAAGAATGAATGCCCTCATTGACCTGATGCCGCAACTAGAGATAAATTTTGATGCACTTACACACGAAAGCCAGAAGGTTTATGATGAAGTGATGGCTGTTGTGAAATAGGCAATTGGCAATATGCAATAAGCAATATGCAAAGGGCAATATGCAATAAGCAATAGGCAATATGCAATTTGATTACTACATCAGTCAACATTATTTTTTCACAAATTCATCTTACATCTTTATTAGTTAAATGCTGCAATTTGCCAATTGCTTATTGCCAATTGCTTATTTTTGCCCGGTGCAAACCCCTCCATTAAAAATAACATTCCTTGGTACCGGTACCAGTTGTGGTGTACCCATGATTGGTTGCAGTTGTACTGTATGTACTTCTACAGATATAAAAGATAAACGGCTACGCTCCAGTATTTTGGTTGAAAGTGAAACCACCGCAATTGTTATTGATACCACACCCGATTTCAGGTACCAGATGCTGAGAGCTAATGTAAAAAAATTAGATGCTGTTTTATTTACACATCCCCACAAAGATCATATTGCCGGGCTGGATGATGTACGGGCGTTTAATTATTTTCAAAAAAAACCGATGGAACTTTATGCCAACTCATTAACAGAGGAAGCCATAAAAAGAGAATTTGCTTATGCGTTTTCTGATAAAAAATACCCCGGTATTCCCAATCTTAATTTAAATACCATTGACAATAGCCCGTTTATAATTGGCGATATTCGGGTGGTGCCGGTTTTGGTATGGCATTTAAAAATGCCGGTACTTGGTTTTCGTTTTGGCGGATTTACCTACATTACCGATGCCAATAAGATTGAGGATGCCGAAAAAGAAAAAATAAAAGGTAGCGAAGTAATGGTATTGAATGCGCTGCGAAAAGAAAGCCATATCTCTCATTTTACATTGGATGAAGCTGTGGCGATGGTAAAGGAGCTGGGTGTACCGACAGGTTATTTTACTCATATAAGCCACCAATTGGGCAGGCATGTGGACGTTAATGCCGTTTTACCAAAAGGTATTGAACTGGCATTTGATGGCCAAAAAATCTGTTTTGACTGAGTTTAGTGATTTCCCCATTTTTCTTAGAGGTTTTTCCCAAAAATCGAATGATTAATAATGCTACCTTAGGCACCTGGTGCCAACTCATAAAAAATACCTGCCCGAATATCTTTCCTTTACCCGTAAAGAGCGTAGAGGTATCATTGCCATTGTAGTGCTGATACTGCTGTTTATCACCCTGCCGTTTTTATTTCCTTTTTTCATTACATCAAAACCGGTTGAGCATACTGCATTTGAAAAAGAGATAGCCGAACTTAAGTTAAGGGAGGATACAAGTACAGGATTTGCAAAACGGAATTACGATGATGATAATTATATTGGTTATTATCAGCCTTCAGAAAAAAATTATTACAGCAAAGCGTTAAAGGGCGAGCTGTTTTATTTTGATCCCAATTCATTGCCCGTAGAGGGGTGGATAAAACTGGGTGTAAAAGAAAAAACAGCAAACACCATTCAGAATTATCTTTCAAAGGGCGGCAGGTTTTATAAACCGGAGGATATTGGTAAAATATGGGGCCTGCACAAAGACCAGGTAAGCAGGCTGTTACCTTATGTAAGGATTGAAGCGAAACCTGCAAATGGTTTTAGCACATCAAAAACATCAGAGCCATATAAACCTTATGAAAAAACAAAATACACAGCAGCACTGGTTGATATTAATGAAGCTGATACTTCGGCCTTTATTGCTTTGCCTGGTATTGGCAATAAACTGGCAAACCGTATTGTGGCATTTCGTGAAAAGCTAGGTGGTTTTTATAAAGTAGAACAGGTTGCGGAGACCTTTGCATTGCCCGACTCTACTTTTCAGAAAATAAAAGATAAACTGATCATAACAAATAACGAAGTAAAAAAACTGAACATCAACACGGCTGGTTTGGACGAATTAAAAATACACCCGTATATACGGTACATTATTGCCAATGCTATTGTTCAATACAGAAATCAACATGGCAGCTTTTCAGCAGTAAGTGATATAAAAAAAATCATGATAATTACTGATGATATTTATATTAAACTGAGTCCATATCTTGCTGTGAAATGAAGTGCTACTAAATATTGCATAAGATAAGCGACAAAATACAGGCACACGGATAACACGGGTTGGACGGATGAACACAGATTTTTTTTCTTCGAAAAAAAAGGATATTAATACCCCAAAAGCCAGGCACACTATGAAGTATGAAGAGATTGCAGAAAAGATAATACAGGCATTTTATAAAGTTTATATTACGTTGGGATATGGATTTTTAGAAAGAGTATATTTAAATGCACTGTTCATAGAATTAGAAGCAATGGGCTACAAGGTGGCAAACGAAAAAAAGTAAAAAGAAAAATATTTGACAATGATAAAAAGAAAATGTTGAAATAAGAAAAGTACACCGACAATACTGAGTAGATAGATTTACTCAGATAAGAATGTTTCCTGCCATTCCAAAATTCTGCGAAGCAGAATAATCTGTGTTCATCCGTCCAACCCGTGTCATCCGTGTGCTACTGTCGCATATCTCATGAAATTATTAGTAACATAAATTAGTACTTTAAAATGCTGTAAATTGCAGCCTCAACGATTGTTATTTATGAATTTTACCACTACCGAACTTACAGGACAGGTTGCACAAACTGCTAAAGACTTTGCCTTACAACATATCAAACCACATTTAATGGAGTGGGACGAAAGCCAGGAATTTCCGGTACACATTTTTAAAGAAATGGGCAAACTGGGATTAATGGGTGTTTTGGTTCCCGAAGAATATGGCGGCAGTGGCTTGGGTTATTATGAATACAATGCCATCATTCAGGAAATATCAAAAGTTTGTGGCTCTATTGGTTTATCATTAGCTGCACATAATTCACTTTGTACCGGGCATATCTTAACTTTTGGCAACGAAGAACAAAAGAAAAAATATTTGCCAAAACTGGCTACAGCAGAATTGATTGGTGCCTGGGGTTTAACAGAAGCCAACACCGGCAGCGATGCAGGAAATATGAAAACAACTGCGGTAAAAGATGGCGATGACTGGATAATAAACGGAACCAAATCCTGGATCACTCATGGTAAAAGCGGCGATGTGGCTGTGGTTATTTGCAGAACAGGAGAGCCGAGAACAAAAGATAATTCAACAGCATTTATTATTGAAAGAGGTACGCCGGGTTTTAGTGCCGGCAAAAAAGAAAATAAACTGGGTATGCGTGCCAGCGAAACTGCCGAAATGATTTTTGATAATTGCCGCATTGCTGATACCAGCCGAATGGGTGAAGTAGGGCAGGGCTTTAAACAAAGTATGAAGGTTTTGGATGGCGGCCGCATATCTATTGCTGCACTGGGTTTGGGCATTGCCAAAGGAGCTTACGAAGCATCGTTACAATATGCAAAAGAGCGTCACCAGTTTGATAAGCCCATTGCCAGTTTCCAGGGTATTAGTTTTAAACTGGCCGATATGGCAACCGAAATTGAAGCTGCCGACCTGTTAATTAAACAGGCATGTGATTTAAAAATGCGGGGATTGCCCGTGACCAAAGAATCGGCCATGGCAAAATATTACAGCAGCGAAGTGGCGGTAAAAGTTAGTACAGATGCTGTACAGATTTTTGGCGGCTATGGATATACAAAAGATTTTCCGGTAGAAAAATTTTACAGAGATAGTAAACTTTGTACCATTGGCGAAGGAACCAGTGAAATTCAAAAACTAGTGATCAGCAGGGAAGTGTTGAAATAAATTACATACCCGGTTCATCCGAAGAACCCGAACCGGTTGAGCCAAACATATTATCCACAGCTCCACCCAACATCGGAAATTTTTCCTTTACAAAATCCTTAATGGTTTCAAGCGCCTTTGCAGCCTGTTCATCAGTGATGCCTGCATTTGCTTTTAAACGATCTATTAATTCCTGCATAGTTTTTATTTTAATAATTTAAAATGATTCGCTTTTATCTTCCAGTTCCCTCTCCTTTGGAGAGGCCCGCCCGTGCCGGTACGGACGGGGGTTGGGGTGAGGCCGCCCTACTCCGTATCATACCTGTCCACCCTTTCAATACCGCTCATGCCAATTAACCTGTCAACCAGTTCATCAAGCTCTTCCTTATCATGTACAAATATTTTTACGTTGCGTTCAAATATACCTTCTTTTGCTTCAATGGTCATGGCAGAAATATTGAATTTTAATTCGCCGCTGATTAGGTTGGTAATTTTATGAATCACACCCACATCATCCAAACCAATAATTTTTAAACCGGTGAGAAAAGAGATCTCTTTATTTTTTGCCCACTTGGTTTTTACAACACGGTGGCCATAGTTTGCCAAAAGCCTGGTGGCATTTGGGCAATTGGTACGGTGAATTTTAAGCCCTTCGCCCGTTGTTACAAAACCAAACACATCATCGCCCGGTATAGGTTTGCAGCAATTGGCAAGGGTATATTGTATCTTATCACTGCTTTCGCCAAATATGATGAGCTCTGCATCTTTTTTACTATAGGTTTTTGCGGTAAAATCTTTTTCTGTTTTTTCCTCAACAAATTGCTTAACGGGTTTTGGGGGTACCAGTTTATCGCCATGAAGTGTAAACTCTTTTAATTCTTTCAGGTCAATTTTTTTAACCGCAATATCGTATAACAGGTCAAGGCTGGAGTTTACTTTATAAAAAGAAGTCAGTTCTTCCATATTATGCTGGCTCATGGCTGCGCCCAGCCCATCCAGTTTGCGTTGCAAAGTATATTTTCCCTCTTCGGCTGTATGCCTTTTTTCTTCCTTTAGTGTATCTTTTATTTTTGATTTTGCCTTACTGGTAACAACAAAATTCAACCACTCGATATTGGGCTTTTGTTTGGCACTGGTAATAATTTCAATCTGATCGCCACTGCGTAATTTATGGCTGATGGGTACCAGTTTGTGATTCACTTTGGCGCCAATACATCTGCTGCCAACCGCTGTATGCACTCCAAAAGCAAAGTCTAATGCAGAGGCACCAATAGGCAGCATCTTAATTTCTCCCTTTGGGGTATAAACATAAATTTCTTCTGCAAGAAAAGAGGTTTTAAAATCCTGTAAAAAATCTATCGAATTATCATCGGGGTTGCTCAGTGCTTCACGTATCTGATGAAACCATTTATCAAAGCGGCTTTCATCTTCCTTGCCTTCTTTATATTTCCAGTGTGCCGCCAAACCCTTTTCTGCAATTTCATTCATACGCCTGGTTCGTATCTGTACTTCCACCCACTTGCCATGCGGCCCCATTACGGTTGTATGCAGCGCTTCGTAACCATTGCTTTTTGGGTTGCTTAACCAGTCTCTTAACCGTTCGGGCGATGGATTGTATTCATCCGTAATAATGCTGTACACTTTCCAGCAATCTTCTTTTTCTTTTTCTACCGGAGAATTTACAAGGATGCGTATGGCAAAAAGATCATACACTTCTTCAAAACTTACACCCTTTTTTTTCATCTTGTTCCAGATGGAGTGTATGCTTTTGGGCCGGCCATAAATTTCAAAATCAAAATCAGCCTTTTCTAATTTTTCTTTTAATGGCCTGATAAAATCATTGATGTAACGGGTGCGTTCTCTTTTAGTGTCATTTAATTTTTGGGCAATGTATCGGTAAGTATCCGGCTCCAGGTATTTCATGGCCAGGTCTTCCATCTCTGTTTTGATGGCATACAGCCCCATGCGGTGGGCCAGTGGTGCGTACACATAAACCGTTTCAC
>JANOVD010000158.1:0-18776 GCA_031417255.1 Chitinophagaceae bacterium | reverse complement strand
CCGGTTATCTTCAAAAGAATACAAAGCATATTTTACCAGTGGCTGTTTCTGGCTTTTATTGTACCGGGGCCATAATCTTTTTATCTCAGTGCTTTCTAAAACAATGGCTTCCAGTTCGGTTGAACATTGTTTGTAAGAGATCTTATAAATATTACGGATAAAATTTTGTCTTTTCAGGTCAGGATCATTGTGCGTAAAATGGCTGCTTACTCTTTTTTTAATATTAATGGCTTTACCCACATAAATAATTTTGTCTTTGCTGTTATGAAAATAATAAACTCCCGGTTTGGGTGGCAGCTTATCAATCACATCCTTATCAAGATTCATCGGCAGCCAATGTTCGGCAGATGTTCGCTTCAGCATCAGATCAATATGCGGTTGGGCTCCGTTTGAAAGCATGTATTCAAACAGCCTAACCGTTGCTTTGGCATCACCACCGGCCCTGTGCCTGTTTTCAATATTTATTTTTAATGAGCGGCAGAGATTGCCCAAACTGTAAGATGGCAGGCCCGGAAAAACTTTTCTCCCCAACCGTACAGTACATAATTTTTTAGCTGTCAGATCATAACCACTCTGTTTAAGCTGATGCTTTACAAAAGAGTAATCAAAGTTTACATTGTGTGCAATAAAGATATTTTCATTCAGTATATCAAACAACACATCTGCAATTTCATCAAATACCGGTGCATCTGCTACCATGTGGTTATCAATACCGGTAAGCGAAGTAATGAATTTTGGAATGATCTGTTGCGGATTGATGAGTGTTTCAAAATGTTTTACCACCTTTTTTCCGTCGTGTACAAATACCGATATTTCGGTTATGCCATTTGCTGAAGCATGGCCACCGGTTGTTTCAATATCTACAATTGCATAATTCATTGGGAAGCTAAATTACTAATTTTGCCAGGCAATAAATGTTTTTCTGTTGACTCAGTTGTCATTCCGAGGCACGAGGAATCTGCCAGGCTACAATACTAAAGCTGAACAACTGAACTACTGCCCGGCAGATGCTTCACTATCGTTCAGCATGACAAAACAAACTGAGGGCTCCCGGAAATTTTGCTAATTTGGTAATCAAATAAAAAGATTATGGAAATAAAAACATTCCCTTTTCAAACAGTTGACTGGACAGCTATTGAAGCTGAAAAACATACAGGAACAACCGGAACAGCCTTGTGGAAAATATTTCGAATGGGCGATATCAGGATCCGTATGGTTGAATATTCGGCCAATTATATTGCCGATCACTGGTGCAATAAAGGACATATCATTTTTTGTGTTACAGGCGAAATGGTAACAGAACTTGAAGACGGAAGAGCATTTATTTTATCTCAGGGTATGAGCTACCATGTTGGCGACAACAGTAATGCCCATCGCAGCAGATCAGAAAATGGTTGTATTTTATTTGTGGTTGATTAATCAGGTTTTTCTTCATCTTCATGGGTAAACTTATACACTGCATCTTTATGCAGTATCATTTTAACTGCCTGTATAATGGCTGTGATGGCAAATATGCTTCCGATTATCCAGTTGAGATATTGCTGGCTGTTTGAAATGCGTTGCACCAGCCATTTGCCGCCAAAAATAAAAACGAAGTTCCCGATCAATGTTCCCAAACCAATACCAAAAATATACATGTTGTATTGGCTGTTTACCGGTTTCAATATTTTTTTTGTAAAAAGTATTGTACTCCAGCTAAACCAAAAAGGAATTTGTACCGGGTTAATGGCACTCATGAACATGCCCAGTAAAAACCGGTGCATATTATTTTCGAGGAAAACATTTTTTGCTTCATCATCTTTTGCCGCTGCAGCAATAAAACTTCCGGCTGCCAGTGCCAGTATGATGATGAGCGTAAGCCATTCCATGGCCTTCATCAGTTTTTTTTGTTTGCGTATCCAGTCCACACCCATTAATGATATGCGTACATAGATCATTTCAACCAGCAAAGAACCGAGTGAAAAATAAATGGCATGCAAAATACTTTCCTGTATGCCGATCTGCATGGCAGCTACATTAAGCGTACCCAATGGCAATGAACCCAGGAAACTGATCATTAAACCCCAAAAAAAAATACGAAAAAAATTCGGCATCGGGCAAAGATAGTAAGCATGACTTACATCACGCAATAAGAAAAGCAAGTATAAAAAAAGTTACAGCCTTACTTTGCAAAAACCGATAAAGACACGGTTAAGTTATCAGAGAGTGTAGCACTGTTGCCGCCAACGCCAAAATCCCTTCTGTTTATTTTAAATTCGCCGTCAAAAACATAGCCACCGTTTTTTTGCGTGGCCACAAATCCAAACTCAACAGGTTTTGTAACACCTTTAATCGTTATATCAGCATATATATAATACCTGCCTGGCACAGTAGAAAGTACAATTTTAGTACTTTTAAAACGGATGGTTTTATTTGTGGCTACATCAAAATATTCGGCTTTGCGTAAATGCCCGTCACGGCTTTCGTTATCGGTGTCAATGGTAGTTGCATCAATAGTTACATCAAAAGCAGAAGCGGCAAGGCTGCCAGAGTTAAATTTAATGCTACCCTTTAATCCTTTAAAATCTCCTCCGGTTTTTATACCAAAATTTTTAATGGTAAAATGCACCCTGCTGCCGGCATCAACCGGTGTATAAGTGGTTTGTGCTGTTACCAGGTTTGAAGAAATTAAAAAAGTAATACAGTAAACAAATATTTTTTTCATACAATGAATTTACTCAACAAAATTGCTGTTTTATTTTTTTAAATTATATGTTACCCCAATTGCCACACCTGCCATTTTTTCTCTGAACCGGTCATTCATTTCACCACCCGGTGTTGTTTGTACTTTTGAATCGGTTGTGTATTCTGCAAAAAAGAACTGGAAACCTAACTTAACTCCCCAGGAATCGTTCCACTTGTACCTGGCAAACAACTCGCTATTTAAAGAACCTTTGTCGTTATCACTTATTAACAAAAGATTAAACCCGGTTGGCTTTGCAGTTACCGGAACTCCGCTTGCAAAATTGTTGCCATAGTATGTTCCGCTTTGCTTTTTGCCAAAACTAAAGCCAATGGCATCAATAGTTAATCCTGCTGAAAACTTTTTACTGAAATTATATCCAAAATTAAGGGTCAAATTAAACGAATTGATCTGCGCTTTGGGAAACAACACCGAATCAATGTTTTCTTCAATGTTTTTTGTAAAAAGCACGGTCGGGCCTGTTTTACCGCTGGTTAATTTTGCCGGCGCTGTTGTGAAATAAAGGTTACTTCCAAAGTAACTTGTAAACCTGGTTCCCAAACCCAATTCCCATTTTTTTCGTTTCCCAACTTTCCAATTATAAACGTAAGACAACGAACCGGTAACCTGCGATGTACCGATGCCAAAAGTTACATCTGCAAAATTATTAACAGCCCTTATCTTTTTTTCCTGGGCTGCTGCGGTTGTTGTTAAAAACAGGACAACAATGGAAATGATTATTTGTTTCATAATTTTTAAACTTTATTTTTATTTTAATTCTGTATATCCAAACTGAATACGGTATTGAGCACACCAGATGAGTACATATTTATAGATAGCTATATCTGGATTATTCACTAATTCATAATTGAAATTGCCATTTAGGTATTTTAAAAATCCCAGGTCAATATAATCAACAGGCGGCATGGCATTATTACCGATAGTTTTTGAAAAATAGACATGCAGGTCGGGGCCGTTATAAGAGCTGAAATTCTTAAATACCAGGTAATGTTTTGAACCCACTTTCTCAATGCTAACATCGCCTCTTGCCTTATCGCCCATTTCGCCGCCAATTAAAACACCTTTGTATAAAACTATGCGTTGGGTATCTTCAGGCGGCATAATAATTTCATTACCATATGCGGAAATAGTTTCCTTTTTACATGATACTGCCATAACCAAAATTAAAACTAATACCACACTGTAAACTGATTTCATAATATTAAATTGAAAGCCAAAGATAAACTGCTGAATTAAAATTATATGTCGGATACATGACAGTTGATTGTTTTTCCAGTTTGTTAACTTAGTTTACGTAAATATTTACACATTGGTTTTCACTATATCAAAATAGATTGTATTTTTATTTAAATAACTTTTCTGATAAGATCATCTACCATACAACTCTTACGTTTTCCTTTTTCTTTTTTTTTGATGCCTGTTTACTGGTTTGCTTTAAGCCAAATTTCTGCAATTGATGTACCAGATGCCATTTTGATCTTTTGTCTGCTGCACCTGTTGGTTTATCCTGCCAGCAACGGTTACAACAGTTATATGGACAGGGATACTGAAAGTATCGGAGGCGTTAAAAATCCAAAACAACCAACAAAACAATTGTTTTACGCAACCATTCTGATGGATTGTACGTCTATAATAATCAGTTGTTTTCTTGGGCTGTATTTTGTTTTGGGCATTATTGCCTATATCATGGCTTCCAGGGCATATAGCTACAGGGGAATACGGTTAAAAAAATATCCGGTTATCGGTTATCTAACAGTGGTAGTGTTTCAGGGCGGCTTAACATTTTTTTTAATTATGCATGGTTGTAGTGAAGATAAAACTTTAGATGTTCCTTTTATGGGCATTTTCACCGCCAGTTTATTAATTGGCGGGTTTTACCCGCTTACACAAATTTATCAGCACAAACAGGACCGTGAAGATGACGTGATATCAATCAGCAGCATGCTGGGTTACAAAGGCACTTTCATTTTTACAGCCATTGTTTATTTATTTGCCATGTGCAGCCTGGGTTTTTACCTTTTTTTCCATCAACAACAATCCAGTTTCCTTATCATACAAATCTTTTTTATACCGATACTCGTATATTTTCTGTGGTGGTTTAAAAAAATTACTGTTAATACTGAAGCCGCAAATTTTAAAAACACTATGCGCATGAATATGCTGGCATCCTTTTGCAGTAATTGTGCGTTTATCACTTTACTAATACTTGAAAAATATTGAGCAAGATAATTTCCATAGCAACCGAAGTGCCGGCTTATAAACATGAGCAAAATAACATTTGTGTTTTTGCTGATAAGATTTACAGCACAGATAAAACCGAGAGCCGTAAGATGAACTACCTGTACCGGCATAGCGGTATTGAAACCAGATATTCGGTAATGCCCGATTACAGCTCAACCCAGGCCGGCAGGCTGTTTTATGCAACCACTGATGACCTGGAACCTTTTCCCTGCCTGGAAAAAAGAATGGAATGGTATGCAGCTAATGCAGCAAATATTTCGGTGGCAGCCATTGAAAAATGTATCATCGGAAAAATTGACAAAGCAACCATAACCCATTTAATTACGGTAAGCTGTACAGGCATGAGTGCCCCCGGCCTCGACCTGGAAATAATGGAACTGATGGATCTGCCACGAACCATCTTTCGTACTTCAGTAAATTTTATGGGCTGTTATGCCGCCATTCATGCACTTAAACTGGCTGATGTTATTTGCAAATCGGATGATAAGGCCAATGTTATAATTGTATGTACTGAATTTTGTACCCTTCATTTTCAAAAAGAAATTTCAATAGATAATATTACCTCTACCCTTTTATTTGGTGATGGGTGTGCTGCTGTTTTAGTACAATCACCAACTTCATCTTCAAAGGGCATCAGCATCAACAACTTTTTTTCGGATGTTGCTTTTAAGGGTAAAACGGATATGTCGTGGAAACTTTCGTCGAAAGGTTTTTTAATGACATTATCCGGTTATGTACCGGACCTGGTACAGGAAGATTTTGATGGATTGGTTTCAAAAGCTTTACATAAAGCTTCGGTAAGTAAAGATGAAATAACACATTGGTGCATTCATCCCGGTGGTAAAAAAATTCTGGAAGCCATTGAAAAAAGTATTTCACTGCCGGCAGAAAGTCTCCGGTATTCTTATCAAATTCTTAATGATTATGGCAATATGAGTTCGCCAACCATTTTATTTGTTTTACATAAGATATTTGAAGAGTTACAAAATGAGCCTCAACATAATTCGGCCAAAATATTTGCTGCTGCATTTGGGCCGGGGCTTACCATGGAAACTTTTATCGCTTCGTATGATTAATCTTACCAACCGGTCATATAAAAAAGAACTGCTCGACAATGATGATATTCCTTTTGCTGATATAAAGCAAAACATGAAAGAATTAAATACTATAAATAAATACCTGGGTGGACATAAAATAACCATTGCAGGCCTGGAAGCGCTGATTGAAAAACATGTCTTAAATAAACCAATCTGCATTTGCGAAATAGGTTGTGGCGGTGGCGATAATTTAATAGCTCTTAATGAGTTTTGTATCAGGTGGAATATTCCGGTTAACTTTATTGGTATTGACATTAAGCCCGAATGCATTGCATTTGCAGAGGATCAACATATATTTTTAAAGGCAAACTGGATTACCAATGATTATAAAAATGTAAATTTTAGTGAAGCTAAGCCGGATATTATCTTTTCTTCTCTCTTTTGTCATCACTTTAATGAACCTGAATTAAAAAACATGCTGCAGTGGATGAAACAAAATACAGCTATCGGTTTTTTTGTTAATGACCTGCACCGCCATCCACTGGCCTGGTACAGTATTAAATGGCTAACTTCATTATTCTCAAAATCTTATTTAGTAAAAAATGATGCACCACTTTCTGTTGCCCGGGGTTTTAAAAAAAATGAATGGAAAGAGATTTTAAAATCTGCCGGTATCAGCAATTTTTCCATTAAATGGAAATGGGCTTTTCGTTTTTTGGTAATTTGCAGGAATGGGTGAGCAAAATTCATACGATGCCTGTATCATCGGCGGCGGCCTGGCAGGCCTGGCATTATCCATCCAGTTATCACAACTCGGTTATACAATTGCTTTGTTTGAAAAAGAACAATACCCTTTTCACAAAGTTTGTGGCGAATATATAAGTTTAGAAAGCTGGAATTTTATAGAAAGCCTGGGTTTACATCTCACCAGTATGCAATTGCCCATCATCAACAAATTAATTGTTACAGCTCCCAACGGAAACCAGTTGCAGCAGGCTTTACCGCTGGGCGGCTTTGGCATCAGCCGTTATAAACTTGATAATGCTTTAAAAGAAATTGCTGTTGCCAATAAAGTAACCCTGTTCGAAAACTGCAAAGTAAATGACGTAACATTTTCAGATAATAAATTTCATCTGCAAACCACATCGGGAAATTTTAACAGTGCTGTTTGCTGCGGCAGTTTTGGCAAGCGCAGTAATCTGGATGTAAAATGGAACAGGACTTTCGCCAATCAAAAACCCAACAAGCTCAACAACTACATTGGTGTAAAATACCATATCAAGACCACATTTCCTGCCGACACCATTGCCCTGCATAATTTTAAAAACGGGTACTGCGGCATTTCAAAAATTGAGGAAGATAAATATTGCCTTTGCTATTTAACCAATGCCGAAAACCTGAAAGCAGCCAACAATTCCATTGAATTAATGGAAAAAAATATTCTGCAAAAAAATCCGCACCTGCAAATTATTTTTACAAACAGCGAATTTTTATACCAATCGCCGGTAACCATCTCCCAAATATCATTCAATAAAAAAACACAGGTCGAAAATCATGTACTGCTGATGGGAGATGCTGCCGGTATGATAACACCGCTTTGCGGCAACGGCATGAGCATGGCTTTGCATGGCAGCAAAATTGCATCTGGTTTTATTCATGAATTTTTATCCGGAAAAATAAGCAGGGCTGAAATGGAAGCAGCTTATACCACCCAATGGAGATCAATTTTTGGTAAAAGATTACGGGCCGGCAGATTGATACAATCGCTTTTCGGAAAAATCTGGATCACCAATTTTTTTATCGGGTTGATGAAAAAAATGCCGGGACTAACCAGAGTACTTATTAAAAAAACACACGGGGAAAGCTTTTAAATTTTCTCATCTGCTTCCCTGATGAGTTTAAAATGGGCTTTTATCTGAGCAAGGAATTTTCTTCCTTTTTTAAAAGGCCAGGGTTTAATACCTTGCTGGCTGTTGTATTTGCAGATTTGATACAATGCTTTCCAGTGTTTTAATATTTCTTTATAGGCACCGGTAAGTGTATACCCGGTATCATAAAAATGATTGGGCTCGGCGCCGCATCCATTGTATTCAAGAATGGTAAAATTTTTACCGATTTTTAAATCCTCCACATTAGTACACATGATATCGTAGCGGCCATAATAAAAATCATTGATGCTGTGGCTTATCTCATCAAAAATGGCCACCAGCTTATCATCAATATGTTCTTTTAAATCAATAAAATGGGCGCCACGGTTGTGATTGGCCGCATAACTCAGCATATATTTTTCACCGGAAGGAATGATATTTTTTAGATTGTCTTTATGCTTACTAAACATTTCGCCGGTTCTTTTATGCGCCTTTGGATGTTGTTGAATCAACTGCTCAAGTGTATCTTTTCCATTGCCGGTAACCTGTAACGGAATCTTATGCAGAAACCCCGTAACCGTTCCTTTTTGTTGCTGCGGATGGCGAATGTAAAACACACTTACTTCCATCGGGTAACTTACCAGCTCCTGCACAATATATTCAACAGGTATTTTATTATGATAGTTTTGCAGTTCTGCTTCGGTATCAATTTTCCGGAATAAAATACCCTGGCAACTCACTTCAGGCTTTACAATGAACGGATACGTTATTCCGCTTTTTTCCAGATCAGTTTTTACAATATCAAAATTTTGCTGCGGTAAAACATTAAATGTAGCCGGGTATAAATGTTTTGGCAACAGGTTGTACATTTCTTTTTTGGGCTCACCATCCATGCCGCCAAAAGTTATTTTAGGATTACTGGGTGTAAAAAACCAAACCGAGCCAGACTTAAGCATATACCAGCCCCACACAGGTGTAATTGGTGCATACAGCAATTTAAAGGGCCAGGCTTCCCAGTTTGTAATTCGGTTAAAAATATTTTTCACTTGCTGTTGATTGTTGCGAAGATAATTTAGTTTCCCACAAAGCCGCAAAGGCCACAAAGTATTTCTTTGTGTTCTCCGTGGCTTCGTGGGATTTAAACCAATACCCATTCATTTTAGTTAAGCATGAAAGACATATTTTTGTGTTATTGTATTATTACTTTTTAAACTAACTTTCAGGGATAAAAATTTATTGTATGCATGTTCCCACAATGGCAGAAATGATGGCGAAGGGCGAAAGCCCCGAAGTTTTATTTTGGGTAGGCTGCGCCGGAAGTTTTGACCAACGGGCTCAAAAAATAACCAAGGCTTTTGTTACCATATTGGATAAGGTTGGCATTAACTACGCTATACTTGGTAAAGAAGAAATGTGTACCGGCGACCCCGCCCGAAGGGCCGGTAATGAATTCATGTTTCAGATGATGGCTTACCAGAACATTCAGATATTAAATGGATACGGTATTAAGAAAATAGTAACTGCCTGTCCGCATTGTTTTAATACACTTAAAAATGAATACCCTGAGTTGGGCGGCACGTACGAAGTCATTCATCATGCTACATTTTTACAGCAACTGATTGATGAAGGAAAAATTAAAATGACCGAAGGCGGAACTTTCAAAGGCAAAAAAATCACTTACCACGACAGTTGTTACCTGGGCCGTGCCAATAATATTTATGAAGCGCCCCGTAAAGTTTTAGAAGCACTGGATGTTTCGCTGGTTGAGATGAAACGCTGCCGCAGCAATGGTTTATGCTGTGGAGCCGGCGGTGCACAAATGTTTAAAGAAGAAGAAAAAGGCGACAACCGTATAAATTTTGAACGCACCAATGAAGCAATTGAAACCGGTGCCAGTGTTATTGCAGCAGCCTGCCCGTTTTGTAATACCATGATGACCGATGGCGTAAAAAATAGTAATAAAGAAGAGGAAGTGCAGGTGCTGGATATTGCGGAGTTGGTGGCAGCTTGTATTTAAAGTTGTAGAAAAATGATTAACTTCATTATATGGGAACAAATGAAATAATAAAAGAAATAAAAAAACTTTCAGTTACTGAAAGACTTGTAGTAATTGAAAAAACGCTGAAAACAGTAAAGCTTGAATCTTTTGAAAGCCCTTTAAAGAAAGCTGCCGATCTTTTATATTCAGATTATAAGAATAATAAAGGGTTGACTGCCTTTACTTCTCTTGATTTTGAAAATTTTTATGAAACAAAGTGAAATCTGGCTAATAAACCTGGATCCGACGGTTGGTGCAGAGATAAAAAAGACACGACCGGCAATTGTTGTAAATGATGATGCCCTGGGAAAACTGCCCCTGAAAATAATTGTACCACTAACTGATTGGAAGAATCATTACGCAAGTGCAATATGGATGGTTAAAATAGAGCCTGATAAAAACAATAAACTTTCAAAAACATCTTCTGCCGATTGCTTTCAGGTACGTTCATTGTCGCAAGAACGTTTTATAAAAAAAGTTGGTTATATAAACAATTTACAATTAGACAAAATACAATTTGGGCTGGCACAGGTACTTTCAATTAAGCTGTGAAAATATTTATGAATTTAGATTTTACAGAACATATCCCCGAAGATTTTAACGATAACTCCCGTGTTTGGATATATCAAAGCAGCCGTTTATTTTTTATAAGTGAAGCTTTGGAAATGGAAGATATGCTTAACGAATTTGCAGCCAACTGGAAAAGTCATGGCGCACCGGTAAAAGGATTTGCTAATTTATTTTTTGGCCAGTTTATTGTGTTGATGGCCGATGAATCCGCCTTCGGCGGAGTAAGCGGCTGCAGTACCGACAGCTCTGTTCATCTTATAAAAACCATTGAAGAGAAATATAAAGTGCAGATGTTCGACAGGCAAAACCTGGCCTTTGTAGTAAAAGATAAAATAGAGTTGCTGCCGCTTAGCCAACTGGAATATGCAGTTGAAAATAATTTCATAAATGCCGATACTTTATATTTCAGCAATACAGTTTTATCTAAAAAAGAAATGATTGAAAAATGGATCATCCCCATAAAGGACAGCTGGCTTGCAAAACGGGTAAACTTTACCGAAAAAGCTGGTTAGCATTCCGGTTATTTCTTCTGCAACTTCTTCAACAGATCTTCCTTACCCGTTTTCTTTTCTTTCTTCTTAAACGTATAACTCAGTACCAGCCGGTAGTTACGGGTGTTGGTTGTATTGTAACTTTCCAGGTTAAAATTACTGACGTACGTAAAATTTTTATTCTGCTGCTGACGAAAAGGGTCAACCATATTAAACGTTACAATAAACCTTTTTTTAAAAAATTTCTGCTGAATACCAATATTCATACTCAATGTACTTCTTACCGAGCCTTGCGGGTTTGCAAAGCGGTTAAAGATAAAACTGGCATTGGCATTCAGCAGATCGGTAAACTGGTAACTGCCATTTAAGGTTGAATAAAATGAACCTCCGTTGCGGAAATATCTTACCGTGCGGTCGTAAGCACTATACACATTATACGTGATTCCAAAACTCAGGTTTGCTTTTGCTTTCTTGCTTAAAGTATAGCCGCCCCAGGCACTGGCTTCGTACTCTTTACGGCCACTTATATTTTGCCAGGTGGTAAACGTACTTCCATCGGTCCTCAGGGTTCTGATAGAACTGTAAATTTTTTGCAATGCATTATAACCTGCCGATACATTAAGGTTAAATTTTTTGTTCCACTTACCAAATATAAAATCAAAATTATCGGCGTAATAAGCCTGCACATAAGGATTTCCTGAGCGGGTATTGTATGGATCTGCATAATCCACACTGGGGTTCAGTTCATTAAGCCTTGGCCTTTGCACCGTTCTTTTGTAACTGAATGTAATGCTGATATCGTTCTTCCATTTTTTTACCAGGTTGGCAAATGGCAGCATGCTCCAGTAGTTATTTAAATAACGGTTGCTGTTTTTCTTAATGTCGAAATGGGTTTGGGTATATTCAGCCAGCAATCCACCGTTCAGATAAAAATCAGGCACAAAATCATACCGGGCCGAAGCCCTTAACCCGTAAATGCGCTGGTGAAAAAGAAAATCATTGCTGAGTACTTCGTTGTTCACAAAAATATTTTCGGGTTTTTTCATAAAGCCTGTGTTCAGCACATTGTGGTTGTTGTAGCAATTATAGGTGGTTCCAAAATTCAACGATGTTTTTTTATCATTCAGCGGCCTGTCGTAATTTATTCTAAAACTGGTATTGTTGTTTTTGCTGTATGTATTCTGCTCCTGTGTTGAGTCTGATCCGGTTGGGGTATAATCAGGATTGAGGTATTGCTGGTAAAAATCCCTTTCATTATTGCCTGCATTAAAATTAAATCCGGTAATAAATTTCAGTATGGTTTTCGGATCTTTCCCTTTGATGGTATAAGTAAAATTAAAAGCAGGACTCCAGCTGTTGTTGTTGGTTTCGGTAATACGGTTACTCAATTTATAAACCTGGTGATACCGGTCGGCATTGGTGTAAAAAACACTGTTTTCATAAACTGAATTGTTACTGTTGTATTGTGCTGTAATATTCATGCTTTGCTGTTTGCTGAGGTCGTAATCCAGGCTCAGCCGCAGGTTTGGCCTTCGGTTATCATTCATGTTTTCGCCAGCTGTATTAAAATAATTCGTTGAATCGGTATAAAAATTTTGCCGGTTGCTGTAACTGTTCCCGCTAAATTCAGAGTATCCAAAGCCCGCCGAAAAATTAAGCGCCAGTTTATTTTTTCTGTAATTCAAATTGCTGCTGATGCCTGCCTCGCCCCTGCTACCATAATTAATATTTATTTTGGCATTGAAGCCAACCTTGCCTTTTTTGGTTACAATATTTATAACGCCGCCCCTTTCATTTGCATATTGCGGAGGTGGGGTTGTCATCACTTCAATCCTTTCTATCATGATGCCGGGCATACTTTCCATCAGGTCCTGCAATTGTTTGCTGTCCAGTTCCACCGGCTTGTCATCAATTAAAATTTTTACTTCTTTACCACGCAGTAATATTTTTCCATCAGTATCTACATTAACCAACGGGGTTTGTTTTAACAATTCAGTTGTTGTGGCACCCGAACTTAAAGCTGATTCTCCGGTATTGAAAATAATTTTACCGTCTTTATTTTCAATCAGTGGTTTTTCGGCATAAACCGATACTTCATTCAGCAGCAATGAATTTTTATTGAGCCGGATATCATTCAGGTCAAAATCAAATCTTTCGGCCCTTATATAGATACTGTCAATTGTTAATGAAGTATACCCTACTGCAGTAACCCGCAGGCGGTAATACCCAAAACGGAGTTTATCTAAAAGAAATTCGCCATTTGTAAGGCTCAGCTGATTTGTCTTTACAGTAGTATCTGAAAGCAGCATAATGGTAACACCGGCATCCGGGATGGCTTTGCTGTTATCGGCATCCAGTATAGTGCCAATTACCAAACCGTTGGCAGGCCCGGGGTTTTGAGCCAAAACATTAGTTGAAAAAAAAAGAAGAAATAAAAATGCTGTAAGCTTAACCATTGGCTGCATAGGAGGCAAAATTAATGATTGATGGGCTTTAAATGGTGATTTTTAAAAAGATAAAACAGCTTACGCCTGATGATTTTGTCACCGGGTTTTACCGTTAACATATTTTCTTATTGCTGTTTATGCCAGTATGCGTATTTTTATCCATCTAAAAAATAAAATATTATGAAGAGAATTCTGTTTTCGATCATTTTGTCCGGTTGTATGATTGTACCGGCGATAACTTTTGCTCAAACCGGGGTTGATCCTGATCCCGTACAATCTGCCAAAAACAGGGCTAAGTTTGAAGAGCAGGAAAAAGCAAGAGCTGCTGAAGATGCAAGAAAAGCTGCAGCTAATGTGTCAAATAATAAAAACAATGTGCCTGTTACCGTTTCCGGCACCTCAAAGGTTGTAACACCAGACCCTAATGCAGTTTCAAAAAGAAAATTTATTGATCCTGCCAACATGGATCTTTCTATAAAACCGGGCGATAATTTTTACCTGTATGCCAATGGCGCCTGGATAAAAAAGACCCCTGTACCTGCTTCAAAAACCCGTTGGGGAAGTTTTGATGCGCTGGCTGAAGAAAGTTCAAAAGCACTTAAAGGATTGCTGGAAGATGCTGCAAAAGCACCCGGCAACAATAGTTTAATGAAGCGTGTTGGTGATTATTATAGCAGCGCTATGGATAGCATCGCTATAGAAAAACTCGGCTACAAACCCATTAAACTTTACCTGGATGCCATTACAGCACTCAGCAGCAAGGCAGCGGTTTTAAAACACATTAACCATTTGCGTGCACAATCTATCAGCTCGCCCTTATACCGTATAGGTGTAGGTCAGGATGCAAAAGATGTTACTAAATATATTGTTAGTATTGGCCAGGGCGGTACCACTTTACCCGACCGTGATTTTTATTTAAAGAACGATGCCCGCAGCCAGAAAATAAGAACAGACTATACAGCTTACATCGTTAAATTATTTACACTTTGCGGCGATGATTTGGTTAAAGCCATGGCCAGTGCCGTAACTGTTATGCAACTTGAAACCAGCATTGCACAGGCACAAATGAGCCGTGTTGAAATGCGTGACCCTAAAAAACTGTACAATAAATTTTCGGTTGACGGTTTAAGCGCCAAAACACCAAACCTTAACTGGCAAAGCATTTTACAACAGTTAGGTTATAAAACAAAACAAGACAGTTTAATTGTAAGCAATCCAAAATTCATGGTGTTTATTGATTCTTTGCTGAACAAGGTTTCGTTGGATGAGTGGAAAGTTTATTTAAAATGGGGTGTAATGAAAGAGGCTGCTTCATACCTCAGCAGCGATTTTGTAAATGCAAATTTTGCATATAACCAATCGCTGAGCGGACAAAAAGAACAAACACCACGCTGGCAGCGTATGAGTGGTTTAATTGACCGCCAGTTGGGCGATCTGTTAGGGCAGTTATATGTAGATAAATATTTTAACCAGGCTGCCAAAGTAAGGATGATGGAGCTGGTTAACAACCTCGAAAGCAGTTTCGACAGCCGGATAAAAAAATTAGACTGGATGAGTGCCGAAACAAAAAAAAGGGCATTGGCTAAACTGCATGCATTTACTAAAAAGATCGGCTTCCCGGATAAATGGAAAAATTATGAAGGGCTTGCAATTAAACAAGATGATTTTTTTGGAAATATACGCCGCTGCAATCAATGGCAATATGATGACAATATAAACAGATTGGGCAAACCCATTGATAAAACAGAATGGGGCATGACACCACCTACGGTTAATGCCTATTACAGTCCTCTAAAAAATGAAATTGTTTTTCCTGCCGGTATATTGCGTTTCCCTTTCTTTGATTTTGAAGCCGACGATGCCATTAATTATGGTGGCATTGGCGCCGTGATAGGCCACGAAATGACACATGGTTTTGATGACCAGGGCCGCCAGTTTGATGCTGATGGAAACTTGCAGGACTGGTGGACCATGGCCGATGCAGATGAATTTAAAAAACGTGCCGATGAAGTGGTGCAGCAATATAATGGTTACATCATTTTAGATACCATGCATGTAAATGGTAAGTTAACGCTTGGCGAAAACCTGGCCGACCTGGGCGGTTTAAGTATTGCCTACGAAGCATTTAAAAATACAAAACAAGGCAAGGGTAATGATAAGATTGACGGCTTTACACCCGACCAGCGTTTCTTTTTAAACTGGGCGCAGGTATGGCGCAGTAATATTTTACCCGAAGCAGCAGCACAGCGTATTGTTACCGATACGCACTCACCCGGTATGTACCGCAGTAACGGTCCGCTTATAAATATGGATGCTTTTTACAAGGCATTTGATGTGAAGTTTGGAGATAAAATGTACAAAGCTCCGGAGCTGAGGACTAAGATTTGGTAAGATAAAAAATTGAAATTATTTAAACCGTTTCGCCTTAGGCGGAACGGTTTTTTTATGAGTTGAAGAATGGGTTTAGGTGTTGGAATTTTTGGTACATTGCAAGTAGCAAATTTGAGTTGTTCTGAATTATATTGACAAGAAATATAGAAGTGAACATGGAATTGTGTAAATATTAAATGTTGGCTGCAATATTATTTGGCACCCTACAAACTAAAAACATTTTTTGACAATGACTAAAAACTCTCTTGTTATTCTAAGCATTTTCATCACGACACAATTAAATGCTCAAAATCTCTATCCAAAAAAGTTAGACAATTGTATTACTAATCATTTTTGTTTGGATTGTGGTGACGTTAAAGCAAACATTGATAAAGCAAAATTTGAACAGTTAGTTTCCAGTCTTAATTCAACAAATAATCTTAAAGGCATAAAAGGAAAAGTAAAGTTTCAAATTCTTGTTGACTCGACAGGGAAAGGCTGTGTTTTAAGCCACACCGATGTTTCAGACAATGTCATTTCAAGAAACATTGTTGCAGCACTTAATAATTTTGACGGTTTTATTTCTGCAAAAACAAAAGAAAAAAATGAAGAAAGGGCTTCCTTTGATATGTCCTTTGAAATTAAGGACGGTACAATGACAGGAAAAGTTGAAAGAGTTGATATGGACGCTTTTAAAAAATCGTTTGACAGACCTAACAGCCCAGAGATTTATAATAAAGACTATGTCTATAAAAATGAAAACTTAAAGAATTATAAAATCACCGTTTGGAATTCAAAGAATTCAAACCTTCCAAACAATAACAACAACCATATTACGATAGATAAGAAAGGTATAATTTGGCTTACTATTGATGAGGGACTTGTAACATTTGATGGAAAAAAATTTAGAAATGCAGAACAAAATATCACGGATAAAGGTAAGTACTTTTCCTATTATGCAATTGAAACAGACAATGACAACATAAAATGGGTTTTTGCAACTAATAATGTTTATAGCTACAACGATAAGAAATGGACAATGTATGATCCAAAAGAAATTGGTTTTGACGGTGGATATGAAATCATAAATAATCCAAAGTCAGGGGAAGTTTTTTTTTGTTCCGATGAAGGTCTAACAATTCTCCAAGACGGCAAATGGAGCAATTTAAACAAAGACAAGATAAAAGAGCTACCATCAAATAGAGTAACATTTGCTCAACGTGATTCAAAGAACAGGATCTGGATTGGTACTTTCAGTGGATCTGTTTTGATTGACCAAACTGGGAAAGCCACAAACTTCAATGAGACGGAAACAGTTCTAAAGGGCAAATGTATAACTTCCATGGATGAAGATGAAAATGGCAACTTATACTTTAGTCTTTATGAATTTGACAGAAAAGTTCCTGGACAAGTAAACAACGATGAAGGTATAGCTATAAGGTATGCCGATGGGACATTTAAGCAATTTACCACATCAAACTCAGGGATGCCTTTTAATCATACTAACAAAGTACTGTACGACAAAAAAGAGAAAGTTCTTTGGATTTCAACAGACCGTGCTGGATTAGTACGCTATGATTTAAAAGATGGTTGGGAAAATTATCATTCAGACAATTCTGAAATTCCCACATCCTATATTTCGACAATGACATTTGACAATAATGGAACTCTCTATTTAGCTACAAGGCAGGGATTGGTAAGGATTGAGCGACAGTAGTAAATACTGCAGGCATCATTGGGTTTGCTTCAAGGCTGGCTGGACATTGGAGCAATGGGCATATGTCTCATCCTGAAATAAGTTATCTCCAATACAACACAAAATAAACATCAAATGAATAAAATTATTAAAAGCCGGTATGCTCAAATTCGTGCTCTCAAGCATAGGTGTCAGGCCACTACATGCACTCTAAATTTTAATGATAACTGCGTAACAAAAACAACTTTAAAGTTGCAGGCTGTACATAGTGGCCAGACACCTTACTACTTCTCCTCCGTATTCACCTTCTTCACAAAACTGTAATTATTGCCTGTAAAACTAAAATGAAATATGCGGTTAAAATCTTTATTAAACCGCTCATCTGTTTCATCTGTACCAATAATATTGCCAATCACATTGTAGGCATCGGTCCTGAAACATAACAACACATTTTGCCTACCTGTTTCCACCTTATTAATATCAATAAACATCTTACTTAAATGTGTTTTATCAAATTCGGTCTTTACCCCTTTGGTTCCCCGTATGGTATCGCGGCAGCGGTTGTAAGGGTCAGATGTTTTTACATCAATGGATTGAAAAAAGATATGATCAAAATAAATGTCCTTAAAATATTTATCCAGGAATAATCCAAAATCATTACCCTCTTTTGATAAATGCAGGTAATCGGGTTTATTCCTTTCTTCAATTAAAATTTTTCCATGACGAACAATGAACAGGTTATTACTCATATTGGAGGAGCTGAATTTAACTCTTCTAAATTCCTTTGAACGGAGAATGGAGGAAATGAAAGATGTAAAGCATGTAAATTTAGTATATTAATGCCAGAATGCAGTAAATACATTGGTTACAGCCGATTGGGAAAGTAAAAGCTTCTGCCATCCTGTCACAAATTCACAGCTTTTAACTATATTTGCTGCTCTTTAAAAATTGGCAATTAATGTTGAGTGCAGTGATAAATAAAGAACATGATGAAGCAAGGCAGGGATAAGCATTTGCCCCCTTTGCAGCAGACCCGAACGCTTTTAAAAAACATTTTTATATTGAAAGCTATGGCTGTGCCATGAACTTTGCCGACAGCGAAGTGGTAGCATCTATTTTAATAGAAAATGGTTTTGGTGCCACCACCAATTTTAAAAACGCCGACCTCATTTTTATAAATACCTGCTCTATCAGAGAGAAAGCCGAAATAACCGTAAGAAAACGGCTGACAGAATTCAGAAGCCTGAAGAAACAAAAACCGGGCATGCTGGTTGG
>JANOVD010000157.1:0-1802 GCA_031417255.1 Chitinophagaceae bacterium | reverse complement strand
GCCATTAAAATTATTTTTTTAGATTTTAAAATGGTGCTGATGCCCATGGTGATTGCCATACGTGGTACCTGGGTCATATTTCCAAACTCGTATGCATTGGCAATACGGGTGCTGTTATCCAAACTGATGAGCCTGGTTTTTGAATTGATACTGCTGCCGGGTTCGTTAAAACCGATATGGCCGTTTACACCAATGCCCAGTATCTGCAAATCCAATCCACCGGCTTCTTCAATTTGCATTTCGTAGTTGAGGCAATGTTCTTTCACTTTGTCTTTGGGTATCATACCATCGGGCAGATGATAGTTGTTGGGATCAATATCGGTTTGCTCAAATAAATTCTTACGCATAAAATAATGATAGCTCTGCAGCGCATCTTTATCCATGGGGTAATACTGATCGAGGTTGAAGGTGATTACGTTTTTAAAACTCAATCCTTCTTCTTTATGCATACGCACCAGCTCGGCATATAATGTTTTGGGCGATGAGCCTGTTGCCAGGCCGATAACTGGTTTTTTACCGGCAGCTTCTTTTTCTTTTATCAATGTTGCAATCTGTTTGGCAACAAATGCAGAGCCGGTTTTGGAATCCCGAAAAATTTTAACCGGTATTTTTTCCAGTGAATCGGTGAGATCAATTTTAGTCATAATAGTTGGTTGCGGTGTCAGGCCACTACGAAAAGTGTTTACTTAAAATGATATCAGCGTAAATCAGGGTTTATAACACAATAGCTGATAGCAGTGGCCAGACACCTATCTGAAGCCCTAAGTTAAAATATTTTTAGGTATCTGGCTACTGCTGCCTGTTTTCAGGCTCAATTTGTTTTAGTTATTTTAATATTTCATGGTGCAGGCTCTTTTCGTAGTGGCCTGAAAGGTGTCTGGCCACTTGCAAGCGTATTCAAATTCGGTTTCCCTTAGTCTTTTTAAAGATTTCATCATGTAGGCTCTTTTCGTAGTGGCCCCACACCTAAAACAATCCTTTAATGATATCATCATTGAGTTCTGAGTTGTCATCGCTTTTAAAATCAATTTCAGATAGTTCCAGCAACTGCATTGCTAAAGTTTTATTACAAATAGTTTCGTTTCTGTGATTATAGTAATCCGGATAAGAAGAATAGGGCCATTCTGTTAAGAGATTGACCAGCTTTGCCTTTAAGGGGTTTTGATGGATATAATGAAAGCAAGTTAATACGTAATCGTGAATAGAAAAATTTTCAATTAAGCTGTTTGAGCCTGTTAATAATTTTGCTTTGGTTTTCTTTTGAAAAAGATTTCCGGTTGTTTTATTTTGAATGTTGATGGCTTTTGTATAAGAGCTTAATGTTTTGCCGATTGTTTTTGAAAGGTTTTGCATGTGGGTCTCCTTCTCCGCTAAAACAATATTTTTACAGCCTTGCGCATTTGGCACAAGCATAACATGAAAATGATTTGGCATCAGGCAATAACACAGAACATCTGCATATTTTTTCCATTCGGTTTTTATTTTTTGCAAAAAAAACAAATAATTGGCTTCTGTAAAAAAGATGGTTTGCTTATCATTGCCACGATTGTAAACGTGATAGATCTGATTGGGTTCAAAATGCATAATAGTGGCAGTTTGTTATCAAATTTACGGTGTATTATTTATTTTTAGAGCGGGTAACTTTATTTGGTTGCTTGGTTTCTGGATTTAGGTGTCTGGCCACTGCTTACTTTATTTTTGTGCAGGACACTTCAGTTTTTTAAAAACCTCATCATGTAAACTCTTTTCGTAGTGGCCTGACACCTACTGCACTTCCATTGGACTTAGGTGTCTGGCCACTG
>JANOVD010000156.1:0-1734 GCA_031417255.1 Chitinophagaceae bacterium | reverse complement strand
ATAATACAAGAACCTATTCGCCTTCATCAAACAGCAACAGCGGAAGTTCTTCATCGGGTAGCAGCAGTTCGGGATCAGTTAGCAGGCCGAAGAGAGGTGGATAAAACCCCACCTATCCTCTCCGCCAACTGGCGGAAGGGAAATGGAGAAGAATAATATTTACGATTATGTATTATTAAATTCCCAAACCATTTTTGGAAAGTAAAATTATACCATGAAAAAATATTTACTCCTGCTCAGTTTATTCATCAGTACAATAGTTTTTGCCCAGGTTCCCGAAGATGCTTTACGTTATTCTTTTTATCCGCAAAATGGCACAGCCCGTAACCTTGCTATAGGTGGTGCCATGGGATCGCTGGGTGGTGATATAAATGCAACTTTTGTAAACCCCGCCGGGCTTGGTTTTTACAAAACAAACGAATTTGTGATAACACCGGGTTTCTTCTTAAATAACAACAAAGCCAAATTCAGGGATACCGATTCTGAAAATAAAAAAAACAGTTTTGGATTTGGTACAACAGGCTGGGTTTTTGGGCACAGCAATGGCAGGAATTCGAAAAACAGCAGTGCCTTTAGTCTTGCCATAACACAAACTGCCAATTTCAATAATGAAGTGCGGTATAAAGGTTTAAATAATTTCAGCTCCTTCAGCGAAATGTTTGCCGAAGAATTTGCAAAAAGCGGTTTAACAATTGATGAAGCTTTAAGTTCCGAAACACCATTTCCTTACACATCTGCCCCTGCATTATATACTTACCTGATTGATACAGTTACCATCGGCGGTGTAACACAGGTAAAAGGCGCACCCGAATATATTTTGGATGCAGGAGGTGCTTTGCAACAGGAGATGATCAAAAAAACAAAAGGTGGTATTTATGAAGTTGCACTTGGTTTTGCTCACAACAGCAAAGACAAATGGTTTATTGGCGGAACCATTGGCGTACCATTGGTAAATTATAGCAGCAATACAGTTTTTAAAGAATCAGATACATCAACCAATACTTCCAATTATTTTAAACAGTTTGAATACACCGATGATTTTACAACAAAGGGAATGGGTGTTAATCTCAAGGTCGGCATCATTTACCGGCCGCAGGATTATATACGGTTGGGGCTGGCCATACACACACCCACTTACATGTTTTTAACTGATACCCGTACAACTAATTTAACCACCGAAGTTGAAAACCCGGTTGATAAATTCAGTGTAAGCTCTCAAACATTTACCAACAACCAGCCGGGCAAGGCAAAATATATTCAGAGCACACCGTTTAAGGCAATGATCAGTGCATCGTATGTTTTCAGGGAAGTAAAAGATGTTACCAAACAAAAAGGGTTCATCAGCGCCGATATTGAATATGTGCATCACAGCGGCAGCAGGTTCAGCAGCGACAATGAAGAAGTGACTGCCGAAGAAAAAGCATATTACAAAGCATTGAACAAGGTTGTAAAAAAAGATTACAAAGGCAATTTTAATTTTCGTGTGGGTGGAGAGTTGAAGTTTAAAATAATTATGGCCCGGCTTGGATTTGCTTATTACAGCAACCCTTATAAAGATGCAGCCTACAAAGCCAGCCGCATGTTATTAAGCGGTGGACTGGGTTACCGCAATAAAGGTTTTTTTATTGACCTGAGTTATGTACATGCCATGAGCAAAGATGTTAGCTTTCCGTACCGTTTGGAAGACAGGGCAAATACATTTGCTACTCTTAACCAACAGCGGGGAAATATAGT
>JANOVD010000155.1:0-5449 GCA_031417255.1 Chitinophagaceae bacterium | reverse complement strand
CACGGCGCCGGTTTTGATTTTATTTTTCACTCCCGATAATTATCGGGATCAAAACCAACCAACATGAACAAGAATTTGATCTTGAAAGCTGATATCCTCGATATCATTTTCGAAAAACGTAATAAAGCTTACGGCGCTTATAACCTGCGTAAGTATTATCCCAATCGTTTAAAACTGGCACTGGGCCTCATACTTATCATTGCCATGGTTTTTTCAGCTTTTATTTTGTTGCCTGCAAAAAACGAATATTTAATTGCAAAACCTTACGAAATTCCACCTCCGGAATTAAGAAAATTAGATGAAACAGTAAAGAAGCCTGAGAAAAAACCTGTGGTTACAAAACCTGTAGCAAAAGCTACACCTGTAAACCAGGTAAAACAAACAAATAATTATACTATTGTTCCAAATACTGATAAATCAGATACTATTAGAACAATTTTGCCAACCGATGTAATAGGCACAACAAATGTTGTTAATGCAACGCCAGGACCGGTTTTGGTAGATCCTATAAAAACTGAACCCGGTACTGGTACACCTTTAGCCATTGTTCCTAAAATTGATAAAACATTGCCCATGGATATTAATGCCGTAGATGTTCTTCCATCTTACCCCGGCGGTATGGAAGCATTAAGAAAATTCCTGGAAAAAAACCTGCATACGCCTGATGAATTACAAAACGGTGAAGTAGTAAGTGTACGAGTAAAATTTGTGGTAGATTATACCGGTAAATTAAAAAGTTTTGTAACTGTACAGGATGGCGGGCAGGCTTATAATAATGAAGTGGTAAGGGTTTTAAAGAAAATGCCGGATTGGGTACCCGGTAAAACCAAAGGTGAAAATGTATCGGTATATTATGTTATTCCGGTAAGGTTTGAAACCACAGACTGATTATAATACCATCTTTATTTCATAAGTAGTCTGTAAGACTGCGTTGAAATATTAGATGGTCCCGATAGCTATCGGGATACCGACAGAAAACTGTTAGATTACTTATAATTATAGTCGGTATCCGTAATTATTTTAGTATTTTCACAGCCCGTTTTAAATATGCAGAAACCAGATTTTTAAATAAAATATAATATGGCATTGGAAGAGTTTGAAAAAGAAGAATTGAATGACCGTGAAAAAGGCTATCTCCGTATGCGGAGTATCATGGACTTTGGAATGGGTTTGCTTTGGACAGGTATGGGTGTGTTTATGATCTTTATTAAAAATTTCAGCAGCGACCTGGCCGAAAAATATGATTCAACTGCCTTTAAAATATTTGGTGCTGTTTGTATTATTTATGGCTTATTCAGGGTGTACAGAGGGTATAAGAAAAAATATTTCAGGGAGAAATGAACAGGGAAAATTTAAGACAAACTATCTATAGTATCAGTATTTGTGTTGCCGTTTTTTTAATTGCGGGTTGCGAACCCAAATCCGATAAAATAACCGATACTTATAAAAGCGGCACCATACACATCAGTATTGATGAATCTTTCAGGCCGGTAATGGAAGAACAGATCAGTGTATTTGAAAAATCTTATCCCGATGCACATATTATTGCAGCGTATAAAACCGAGGCTGACTGTTTTAAAGATTTTTACAATGATACTTTAAACAGGATGATCATAGTAACACGTGGTTTAAGAGATGAAGAAGACGAATACTTTTTAGAAACAATTAAATACTGGCCCCGCTGGAATAATATTGCCAATGATGCAATTACAATTATAGTAAACAGTAACAGCAACGATACCCTCTTTACGCTTGAAAGATTAAAAGATCAGTTATCCGGAAAAATTAACAGGGATCAAAAAATTGTTTTTGATGGCCTGAATGCAACCAGTACTGTGCGTTTTGTTATGGATAGTATTTTAAAGGGGTTAAAGTTTGATACTACCGTGGTACAGGCAGTAAGAAGCAGCCGGGATGTAATTGATTATGTGGCCAAAACCGAAAATGCAATTGGCTTTGTTGGTATAAGCTGGATTGGAAACCCCGAAGACAGTGCCCAGGTAAATATGTTAAAGAAAGTAAAAATTGCCTATGTATCCTGTGTGCAATGCGATGATGAACCTTTTGTAAAACCAATGCAGGCAAGCATTTCAACCAGGCGGTATCCTTTGGTACGTGGTTTGTATTATATACTGAAGGAAAATTACACAGGGCTTGGTTCAGGGTTTGTAAATTTCCTGAACCAGGAGCGGGGACAGCTGATATTCAGAAGAGCTTATTTGGGAACAAAAATGGAATTGGGGATAAGAAACGTAAAGATTAATACAAAATTGTAAAAATATTATCAGAAAATAAAGATAGAATGTTTGAAAAATTAATATTATTGTAAAGACTTAAACAGCGAATAAAATGAAGAAAATAAAATTTACACTTATCCTTTTAGGCAGTTTACTGGCAGTGAATTTTAGTATTGCACAAACTATTGATGAAGGTAAAAAGTTTTTGTATTATGAAAAATTCATCAGTGCAAAAACTGTTTTTCAGCAATTATTAACGGCCAATCCTGCAAATGAGGAAGCAGCATATTGGCTGGGACAAACATTAATTGCTCCGGATGAAGATAAAAATATTGAAGGCGCAAAGGCAGTTTATCAAAAAGGCCTGGCTGCAAACCCTAACAGTGCATTGTTAAATGCAGGTATGGGCCATGTTGAATTGCTGGAAGGCAAAACCCAGCAGGCACGTAATCATTTTGAAACAGCTATAAGCCTTAGCGGCGGAAAAAGTATTGAAGTACTGGATGCAGTTGGTTTTGCAAATGCTGATTTTGATTCAAAATTTGGAGATGCTCAATATGCAGTTGAAAAACTTTTGCAGGCTACAAAAATCAAAAAATTTAATGATGTAAAAGTAATGACCGACCTGGGGGATGCTTATCGTAAATTAAGTGATCCTGCCAACACCCAACCGGCTTATGAAGCCGCTTTGGTAATTGATCCTAAATATGCAAGGGCTAAATACCGTATCGGAAGAATTTACCAGTCGCAGGGACGAAACCAAGAAGCCATTTATTTAAAATATTATAATGATGCCATTGCAATAGATCCAAATTATACCCCGGTATATTGGACTTTGTACCAGTATTTTTATGAAACCGATGTTGTAAAATCTGCTGCATATTTAGATAAATATTTAGCAGCAAAGGGCAGTGATGAACTGAATGCGTGTTTTTTAAGGGCACAAATGAAATTTGCACAGGGTTTGTTTGCCGAAGCAATTACAGCTTTTGATATTTGTATTGCTTCCACGGCAACTCCTTATCCAAACATTTATGGCCAAAAGGCATACGCTTACTATAAAATAGGTGAAAAAGATGAAAAAGCAGGTGACTCAGTAAGTGCAATGACAGCATTTGGAAATTCGAAAATAGCATTTGATATGTATTTTCAAAAGCAAAAGCCTGCTAAAATCGGAAAATTAGATTACGAAACCTATGCAAAAGTATTGCTTAAATTTCCGGGTAATGAAGAATTGGCAGGTAACTTTATATTAAAAGCTGTTGAATTAGACAGTACTGAAGCGGGTAAAGTCAACGCTTTAAAATCAGTTGCTTTGGGTTTAGAAAGCAAAAAAATGTATAGCGAAGCTTCAGATTGGTACAAAAAAATTGTTTTCCTTAAAAAAATACCAGGCAAAACAGATATTTATAATGCTGGTATCGGGTATTACCGTGCAGGACAATATTATTCATCAATTGAAATGTTTGATCTGTATGCTCAAAAATTTCCGGATGATATTTTTGGATATTATTATAAAGGAGGATCGCAGGCAGGCATTGATACTTTAATGGCTACAGATTCGGCTTATCTTACTTATACCAAAGCTGTTGCAGTTGGTGAAGCTTATCCCGATAAAGCAAGAATATTAACCCTTTTAAAACAGAGCTACCGGTATTTGATCATCTATGCAGCAAATAAATTAAAAGACAAAGAGCTGGCGTTAAGTTTTGTAGATAAGGCATTATTGTTAGACCCCGCCGATGTTGAACTTCTCGGATTTAAAGAATCTATTTCTAAAATGGGTGCTCCAAAACAACCATCAACCAAACCACCTGCAACCAAACCGGCAGGTGGTAAAACACCTCCCCCAAAAAAAAAGTAAATCCGGTAATTAAGAAACCTGTAGTAAAGAAAAAAAAGACATAAAATAAACAACAAAATCCCCTTATTTTTTTAATAACGGGGTTTTGTTTTTTAAGCTATTGAATATTGCACCTGCTGCCGTATTTTTGCCGGCAATAACAGCATATTTTAAATGGAGTTTTTTTTATTACAGACAACCGATGTAAATAATGCGGCAAATTACCTGCCCATAGGCCTTCAAATGCTTTTTGCAGCCGGCCTTATAGCTACAATTATAATACTTTCCAATTATTTGGGCCCCAAAAGGGCAACTGCAGATAAACTGCAGAATTTTGAAAGCGGTATTGAAATAAAGGGTAATGCACGCCAGCCAATGGCTGTAAAATATTTTCTGGTTGCTATTTTATTTGTGTTGTTTGATGTGGAAGTTATTTTCTTTTATCCCTACGCTGTAAATTTCAGAGAATTGGGCTGGAGTGGATTTGTTGCAGTACTGATATTTGTTACATTATTTATAACAGGCCTGGTTTATATTTTTAAAAAAGGCGCATTAAAGTGGGAAGAATAATATACAATTGGCAATTTGCAAATTGTTTATTGCCCATTGCCAATTTTTATAATAAGAATTTAAGCATTTGAATGTATGAGTCGTCCGGTACAATTTAATAACACAATAAAGTTCGCAGGTATTCCGGAAGGATACATGGGCGAAGGTTTTATGGCAACCAATTTAGAAAAAGTTGTGAGCCTGGCCCGTAAAAATTCCATCTGGCCTTTACCATTTGCAACCAGTTGTTGCGGTATTGAGTTTATGGCCACAGCCGCCAGTCATTATGACCTGGCCAGGTTTGGTGCAGAGCGTATGAGTTTTTCTCCACGCCAGTGCGATTTGATGATGGTGATGGGGACTATAGCCAAAAAAATGGCACCAATAGTAAAACAGGTTTACCTGCAAATGGCCGAACCACGCTGGGTTTTAGCTATGGGAGCGTGTGCTTGTTCCGGGGGAATTTTTGACAGTTACCCGGTTCTGCAGGGAATTGATCAAATCATTCCTGTTGATGTATATGTACCTGGTTGCCCGCCCAGGCCCGAAGCTGTTTTAGATGGGTTTATGAAAATACAGGACCTGGTAAATGCAGAAGGATTGAGAAGAAGACATAGTGATCAGTATAAGGAGTTACTGGCGGGATACGGGATACAATAATGGTTGTATGGTTATATGGCTTAATTGTTAAAAGGGCCAATAACAATTCAACAATTAATCAATATAACAATGTTGCTTACAAACGAAACAATACAACTAAAACTAACTGAAAAATTTCCCGATCAATTAACCGATTGGCAGGAGCCTTATGGTATGCTTA
>JANOVD010000154.1:0-7128 GCA_031417255.1 Chitinophagaceae bacterium | reverse complement strand
CCGGCAAGGCTAAAATTATTTTTTCTGCCAAAGTTTGATTGCACCAATACGCCAACAGTATACGCCGAGTCTTTAATTTTTATTACTCTTGATGCAGTACCGGTGCCACCTTTAAATCCCAGGCACATCATACCCGTACCGCCGCCTACATTGCCTTCTTTTAAAAAACCACTCTTTGCACTGTCCAATGCCTCGTACGCATTGCTTTCTTTTATATGAAAACCATAAATATCATTTAAAAAACCATCGTAGGTTTCGGCTACCACAGGGTAGGTGTACCAGAAATCTTCTTTGTACCAGCCTGTTTTTACATACCATTTCAGTACTGCATCACGTACTACACCCACACTATTGGTATTAGTAATCATGATGGGGCCTTCTAAAAATCCTGATTCTGTTATCCATGTAGTGCCCGTCATTTCGCCATTGCCATTCAATGAATACCAATTACTAAAAACAGGATTATTATTTCTACCTCTTGGCAGGATGGCTGTAACTCCTGTTCTCACCGGTCCGTTGCCACGAATGTTCTTTCCCTGGCCGGAGATGATGGTGCTGTAACCAACCTCCACGCCTTTTACATCAGTGATTGCATTGTACCTGCCGGTTTTTCCGTCAAAAGGAATTCCGATATCTCTTGCACGGGGTTTTTGTGCAAAAAGAAAAGTTTGTATCAGCACAAAAACGAAAATTGCAATTATTTTTTTCATATAGAATTATTAGCGGTTTTTTTTAACGGCTGCCATTTTTTATAAGTAGCACTTCGCCACAACCATTCAACCGGTCCGTAGTTAAAATATTTAAGCCAGATAGTACTTAAAATTATTTGTACTATAAATACAACTATTCCAAAAAGGGTATAATAAACAGGCCCTACTTTTTCCATATAACCCAGACCTGCGCCCAAAAAAACAAAATTGCCGATAAGCGACTGCATGATATAATTACTGAAAGCCATTTTACCAACAGGCGCCAGCACCGATAATATTTTTTTACCGGCCGCCGCTTGAAAACTCAACATAAATAACCCAACGTAGGCCATTGACAATGGCACCACACCCAATGCATAAAAAATGGTTTGATACATGCCATTTGCTTTCAGGTTCCAGTAATCATCCATATAATAAGTTATATAGCGGGCCAGGTAAAAATTGGCAGGCAGGCCAATAACCAAACCAATGCCGATGATCCAGTAAATAATTTTTTTGTTTTGAGCTATATTCTTATAAAAATCCGACCGGCCCAATGCATAACCAATTAAAAACATACCCAGCACTTTGGGAATGCGGCTCACAAAGAATAAATAACCATACCTGAAAAAGAAACCGCCGATATTACCTTTTAAAACATCCCACCAGTTACCGTTCCGTATCAGGTTCTTAAAATCTTCTTCTGAATTGCTACCGTTTAACAGGTGATCAACTTTTTGGCCCGTATCAAATAAAATACCTGCCGGTGCATTTAGCCAAAGCCATTGCGATTTGGCTGCATATAAAAGAATGGGCAGTAAAATGAGGATCCCGCCTGTGATCAGTAATGTTTTGTTTGAAAATTTTCGGAATGGTAATAATAAAAAACCAAGCAGTGCATAAAAGAAAACAATATCGCCGGGCCATATCATTAAATGAAAAGCACCCAACAGCAACATGATCAATAACCTTCTTTTGATGGTGGACAGGGCATCAATCCCTTTAGCCATTCCTCTTTTTACCTGCAGGGCAATGCCCCAGCCAAATAACAAGCTGAAGATGGAATAAAATTTTCCTTCAATGAACATGTGGTGTAGGAAACTCATTTTATGATCCCATTCAGGCAACAACATTGGCCCGGTTACATTGGCGCTTTCTCTGTACCAGGTAAAACCCGTGCCCAGGTTGGCAATAAAAATGCCCAGTATGGCAAAGCCCCTGAGCACATCCATAAAAATTTCTCTTTCAGTAGTCTTTACAGGCGAAAATGTTTGCATGCAGTTAAATTATTTTGGCATTAAATCCGGTACGCCGGAATGTTACTTAAAGAAAAGCATTTAAAGGCATATTGCAAAGCAATCCTCAGATTATACAATTAGCTAACAGTAATGAACAGGCATTTGTAAGGAGCAGGAGACTTAGCAATTGAGGGTAAGATTATTTAGGCCTGTATTCAAATACCAGCACTGCATTTTCTTCCAGGCTGGCGCTGGCAAACAATTCGTAGCGTTTGGTGCCGGCTGTAATAACGATGAGTGCTGTATTTGGAGGTATGCTGCCCAGGTTTTCGGCAAATAAAGTTATCTCGTGGCGGGTTTGGTTTTCATCCAGTTGCAGGTTTATTTCTATTGCTTTTTCGGAAAGCAACTGGTGACTGAGCAGCAGTTTGCCGTTGTATAAAATACTCACCGTATCACCATCCATAATGGCATTATCGTACACTTTTAAGTTGATGGTTTTTACATCTACGGTAATACGGCTTTGCTCTTTATTTTTTCGTTGTTCAAAATTTTTGGCAACAGCTATTGTGTCTTTAGGCTTTTCAACCGGCAGGGTTACAACCGCTACACTGTCTTTTGGTTTTTCGGGCGGAATAATTTTTACAACAGCCGGTATACTGTCATTTGGTTTTGGAGGAGTAATGACTTTTACTTTGGCTGTTACGCTGTCTTTTGGTTTTTTGGGTACCACTTTGGCTGTAGTATCGAATGTTTTTTTATCCCGGGCAATACAGTCCTTCATCAGCTCAGTTATTTCATAAGGCTGGTCTGATACTTTTTTAATGTACACAAATTGAGCAGCAGCCTGCGCCTCAGGCTCTTCGTCAAATATTCCAAAGGGAGCAAACAGAGAAGATAAAATAGAGGCCGCACTCGGTTTCTCTTCCAGAACTTCTACACCCTTAACTGTTTTATAACTCAAACTCATCTTCATCAGGGTATGGCTGCCCGAATTTTGAAGAAAATATTTTCCGGTTATATTCAGTTTCATTTTATTTTTATCAAAATAGCCTTCAAAAAAAGCCTTACAATAACTTCTTCGGTCTGCTTTTACATGATCGTAGGTGTAGCCACATATTTTATCGCCGGTTTGTATTATGTTCAGTCGCAGAAACTGGTCGCCACCCAGGTCTCCTTCCCAGGTGCCTGTAATATTTTGTGCAGGTAGGTTAAAGCAGAGCATTAACAGAGTGAGAGAAATGAAATATCGTTTCAAGGCCTTCATTGCGATAATAAATTTACTTCAAAAATTCAAAAAGAATTGTTATAAAATTTACTAAGCTTTCATCAGATCAACCAGTTCATTTATAATCCTGGTTAACTCTTTTTTACGGGCTTTAACTTCCTTCATGTTTTCAAAATACATCATCCGCCTGTCTTTATAATCGCCCTCAAGCAGGACCGATTTTATTTTTACAATTGCCGGGTGGTGAAAAATGAGGTGTACATGCTGTTTGGCTTTTACATGTATGGTTGCCAGGTCATCAATATAAAAAAAACTGGGTGCATTCCATTTTACCCTTTCAGCAATTTTACGGTTGGCCTTAATAATGGCTCTTATCGCTTCTATCTCATCTTTTAAAGGATGCTCAAGCTGCTTCATAAAAGCATTTACTTCGGCTGTTTTATTTTCGCTGTTCATTTTATTTGATATATGGCGAATGGTTTATGTGCAATTGTTTTAAATTTCACTTTAAAGTAACGAATTTTTCAGCATGTTAAATTATCATTACTTTTGAAATTTTAATTAACTTAACCAAAACAAAACCAACATGTAAAAATTATCTTACCATTTCTGGTATTTATAGTGTTTGCAGCATCCTGTAATAATGAACCCGAAGCCCGTAAAGAAGTAAAGCAATATAGTGCCGAACAATTGTTTAATAATACAAGTATTGGAGGCGGTGCTTTCAGTACTGATGAATCAAGGATATTGGTGCATGCCAATACCACCGGCATTTTTAACCAGTACGAGATCAGCATTGCTGATACATCCTTGATGCCGCTCACAAAATCAGCCAAAGAATCTTTTTTTGCGGTTGATTATTTACCGGGTACCCATAAATATATCTATACCGCCGACCAGGGAGGAAATGGAAACGATCATATTTACCTGCAAACACCGGGTGATACCACAGCCAAAAACATTACGCCGTGGATGGGAAGTACCAACAGTGTATATGGCTGGAGCGACGATAAAAAATCACTGTTTGTTGTAAGCAACAAATGTAACCCCAGTTATTTTGATCTGTGGAAAATTGATACTGCCGGCTGGAATGCAACATTATTTTACCAAAATAATTCGGGCTATAACCCGGGCCTCATCAGTGCATCGGAGCGTTATTTAGCGCTTACAAAAAGTATAATTACCGATAAGAATGAAATGTATTTGTACGACCGCAGCAACAAAAAGCAGTAATTTGTTTAGCCGGTGAGGCGGGAAGACGGGAAACAGGTTTGTATTTAAGATTCCGCCTTACCGCCTTTCTCACAGAGTGCTGTGCACCGGCTGATATTTTAACGGTATAGTTTAGGCCAGTTTGCATCTGCATTTTTTTTAAGTGCAGCCTCATCTTTATTCCAGGATTTTAAAGTGTTTGTAAAAAGCCTGTTGTAAAAAAGGTACAGCTTTCCATTTAAAATTTTAAAAGTTTCGGGATCAACAGAAACTTTCTCTCCTTTTTCGCCCATGGCATAGGCACACCATCCGCCATATTCCGGTTCGTATTTAAATGGATTGGCTTTAAATGCTTCCTTGTTTGCCACCGAAGAAAAATAGTAGATGATGCCCTGGTTGATTACTGCCAGTGTTTTACTGCCTTTTACAGCTTTATTTTGGGCAAAATAAGCAACAGGGTCGTATCCCTTTATGGCAACAGAATTCTCCAGGTTAAAGTGCTTTTTGCGCAAGCCGGCTGCATCCTGGGCCGGCGATGTTAAACCAAAAAAGCAGATTGCTGCAAAGCATAATATTGATTTCATTTTGAAAGTTATTTAGCATACAAACGTATTCAAAACCTGCCCGGTTTTCTGTCGGCTATATAACAGTATAAAAATGTTTACAATTTATTAACTTCAACCGAAACCTTAATCTTGTTATCAACGTACATCTTCATGTAAATTATTTTAAAATAAGCTGAGCAGCTTGTCGCCTGTAAGACAATGCAGTTTATATATTTATCCTAAAATTGCAACTTCATGGTTAAAACAATCTTCATTTGGCTTTTGCGTGTTAGTGCAGCTGTAATTCTGCTGCATACTTTATATTTTAAGTTTACAGCACATCCTCAGTCGGTAGCATTATTTACAACGCTGGATATGGAACCCTGGGGAAGGATTGGAACCGGAATAGCTGAGTTAATAGCTGCCATTTTACTTTTAATACCCCGTACCACTTTATTGGGCGCTTTCATGGGCCTGGGCCTGATGTCGGGTGCAATTTTTTTTCATCTTACCAAATTGGGCATTAACTTTGGTGGAGATGTGATCTTGTTTGCTTATGCAGTAATTACTTTTAGTTGTTGCCTGGGTTTAATTATAATACACAGAAAAAATATACCTCAACTTTTAAAATTAAAATTTTGACAAGTGTTTTTAATAAATCTACAGAAGCATTAAATAGCCTGGTTGATGTGTTAATGCAATTGACTGATCAAAGCTGTTATGCAGAACCCTGTGCTGCATTAAGTAACGCTACCATCGGCCAGCACACCAGGCACATTATCGAACTGTACCAATGCCTGCATGCCGGATACCCCGACGGAGAAATTAACTATGATGATCGTGAACGGAATGCCCTTTACGAAAATGATGCAGCAGCAGCTATTGATGTAATAAAAGAAATTAAACAAACGCTTCAGCAACCGGATAAAACAGTTAAGATATTCTGTACAACCGATGATAATTCTGTGTGTATCGAATCAAATTATTATCGGGAGGTTTTGTACAACCTGGAGCATTGTATTCATCACCAGGCTTTAATTAAAGTGGCGCTGCTTTCCATTAAAAATATTGAGATAGATGATGGTTTTGGTGTTGCCCCTTCCACCTTACAATACAGGCAGCAATGTGCACAGTAAGTTTTGTAAGGGTTAATAATTCCGTAATTATCACTTCAAACCGGGATGAACATATACAGCGGAAAAATGCTGCTGCACCTGCTTTTCAGGTACTTGAAAATAAAAAAATAATTTTTCCTAAAGATGCAAAAGCAGGCGGAACCTGGTTTGTCGCAGCCGATAACGGCGTAGTTGCGGTTTTGTTGAACGGCGCTTTTGAAAAACATATTGCAAATCCTCCGTACCGCAAAAGCAGGGGATTGATACTTTTAGAAATTATTGAAGCCGACTCAGCACTTGACTTTTTTAATGAGATAAACCCGGGCAATATTGAACCGTTTACTGTTATTCTTTATCAGCCGGGCAGTTTACATGAGCTAAGATGGGATGGCAATAGTAAACACCAAAAATTGCGGGATATTTCGGGTAATTATATCTGGTCATCAGCAACATTATATAGCGATGAAGTGATTGAAAGGCGTAAAAATTTATTTGAGCGGTTTATCAATACAGAAAAAAAAATATCGGCTGATCTGATCCATGATTTTCACGGCTATAATCACGGAGATGATGAAAATGGTTTTGTTATCAACCGCCAAAGCGGTTTAAAAACATTCAGTATAACACAGGCTGTTGTTAAACCTGATCATATTCGTTTTTTGCATACCGATCTTTTGCAGCATCAGAAATTTGAAGAAACCCTGCACATCAACAAGTCAGCAATAAATTTATAAGTGAAAAAATTTAAACTGTTTATACATAAACTTACACACTGGGAGTACTGGCCTTTTGATATTGTTTATATACCCATGTATTTTGTGTGGTTTTATTATGCAGCCAAAGCAAGGTCTTTTTTCTTTTTTAATGCTGCCAACCCATGTATAAAAAATGCAGGGTTTCTGATGGAGTCAAAAAAAGAGATCTACGATATTATTCCCCAACAGTATATTCCCAAAACTTTATTTTTTAAAACCGGAACAGGAGCAGAAGAAATAGTACAGGTTGTTTCTGCATCCGGTATTTCATTTCCCTGTATTGCTAAACCAGATATTGGTGGAAAGGGCAGGGGAGTGGAAAAAATTTATACTATACAGGATATTG
>JANOVD010000153.1:0-4656 GCA_031417255.1 Chitinophagaceae bacterium | reverse complement strand
GCAGCAATGCAAGCGTTTGGCAATAAATTTTAAAACTTAAAATCTTTACAAATTAAATTCTCTTAAATATTTCTGCGATTCAAGCGTGGCGATCCTGTTTGTAAGGCCTTCCTTTTCTATAAGCATATTTTCCAGCCTGCTTTCCAGTTCACCAGCTTTTCCGGCAATTTGCTGTAAATCAAAATTCCGTTCATTCAAAGCTGTCAACTGTGCCTGAACATCGTTAAACCTGCTTTGCAAATAAGCGTAATCCTGCAGCAGTTCGTTGTATTGTTTGTTTAAAGCAGCCATTTCGGTAAGTTCCTGGTGCAATTCAATCTCTCTTTCTTTGGCGCCTTTGGCAGCCTGCTGCTTTTCGCCCAGCTTGTTTTGAATACTCTCAATTTCATCAAGCTGGCTATCAAGTTTACTGCGTAAGGCTGTTGAATCGCCAAGTTCGGCAACCAATATTTCAATTTCCTGCTCCCGGGCTGCCAGCATCGCATTTGCACCATCAAGCTGCCCCTGCAGGCTTTCATTTGCCGAAATTATTTTTTTGATCTGCTCTTCTGATAACATGGCTTTTTACCTCATTTTTAAATCTCCCGGTCAAATTAAAGATTTTAGTGCCAAAAAACAAAAAAACCATTCGTTTTCAGTACCTTTTAAGCAATAAAATTCAATTGGGCAGCGTATAGTTGTGTCAGGGTATCTTAAACTATAAAAACCCCATGTAAACTTAGTTATAATTGACGGAAGATGAGCTTATACGAGGTTGTTTACAGGAAAATGCCTCCTGTCAGAAGGATGTATTTAACCGCTTCGCCGGCCGTATGCTTGGTGTTTGTAATCGTTATGCCCGTAATAATGCCGATGCTGAAGATATTTTACAGGATGCTTTTATAAAGGTTTTTAACAAAATGCACCAGTTTAAATTTGAAGGTTCTTTTGAGGGATGGATAAGAAGAATAGTTGTGAATACCGCTTTAAAAAAATATTCATTACGCAGGTACGAAAAAGAAGTTGTAGGCTATGAGATAAAAGACAGGGATGAGAGCAGCATGGACCCATCGGCCTATGCCCATTTAACCGAAAAAGATCTTTTAGTTTTAATAAATAATTTACCCGATGGTTACCGGCTTATTTTTAACCTGTATGTAATAGAAGGATACCAGCACGACGAAATTGCCGCCATGCTGGGCATACAACCAGGTACAAGCCGTAGCCAGTTGGTAAAAGCAAGAACCATGTTGCAGAAACAAATTACACAATTACAAAAAGTTGCGGTATGAACAATAACCGGCAGTTTGATGAATATATAAAAGAGCAGTTTAGCAACTTTGCTCCCGATGTGCACCCCCGCATCTGGGAAAATATTATTGCTGAAAAAGACAAGAAAAGGCCTGCCGGTTTTTGGGTTTCGATGTTTAATAGCCGCAACAAATTATTGCTACTGGGCCTTATTATTGCTTTAAGCAGTGGCGGAGCCTGGATCTATTACAATAAAAATTTTAGTACACCCAATTCGCAAACTGCAGTTGAAAATAAAAAAGCTGATCGTAAAATCACAGTTGCAGAAAACGGGCAAATCCCCGGCCAGCTGCCATTTGCTTCTGATGTAACTACTGCGAATGGTACCCCGGCAGATAACAATCCAACCAATTCCAATCCCGCATTCACAACAAACGGCGGAATTAAGGCAAGTATTACTTCACCAATGCTTCAACCAGATAATGAAAATAACAGCGCAACCAATGCGGTTGTAAAAACTAATAAATACTATACCGGCCTGGGCAATGTTTTGGTTAATACCACATCGGCAGGCCTGGAAGAAGATGAATATGCAGGACAGGGAACGCTGCTGGGAAGGCTTACTTACAATGCCGAAAAATATACCGAAAAACGGATCAGCGGGAAGCCTGAAAAACTCAGTTTTAATCCCATCGTTTTTTTACCCGACTGCCCCATTGAAAAAGATGCTGCCGGTAATAAAAAATATCTTGAATTTTATGCCGGGCCCGATTATGCCATCCGCAGCATGCACGATACCGGAACCTCTGTCTATCTGCAAAAACGAAAAGAAAGTACAAAATTTAAATCGGGTTATAGTGCAGGTGCACGTTATACCAAAGTTTTCAATAACTCCATGAGTGTACGTGGTGGTGTTAACTACAGCCAGATAAATGAAAAATTCACTTTTAAGCAGGGCGGCCTGATACAAGTTACCTATATCATCAACAGTAATGGCGATACCATTGGTAGTTACACAACAACCGGATCACGCTACAAAACAACCATCAACAGGTACCGCAGTATAGATATACCAATTGTGGTAGGTTACGAACTGGGAAATGGAAAACTGCACGCCAATATTAATGCAGGTGCCATTGTAAATATTTACAGTTGGCAAAATGGCGATGTATTGGATACTAATGGCAATCCCGTCAGCATCACCACCGGCAAAGGCTCATCTCCATACCAGTTTAAAACAAATGCTGGTGTAGGTTTTATTGGTGCAGTATCGGTTTATTATAAACTGAACGACAGGCTGCATTTTATGGCTGAGCCGTATTTCCGGTACAGCTTTTCGCCAATGAACAAAGAGAGTATTACGCTTAAACAAAAATACCAAACTGCCGGTTTAAGGCTGGGCATAAGGCTTGATTTAAAATAGAGGCAGCAAAAATTAAAAACAAAGTATCTGATAACTGAACACAGTGTGATTAAAATAAATGCAGATGAAAATAAAAACATTCATATCGGTTTTTCTGGCTGGCGTTTTCTTCTTAACTGCCTGTGAAAAAAATACGGATATTTTTGTACCTGATCCAGGACAAATAAACGGGCCTGATACCAGTTGGCAAAATACTATTACTCCAACAACACCCGTTTCTGTGCTTAAAAACAATTTATTACTGCAACCATACCAGGACAGTATCATTGTTAATGCAAACACAGCCAGTATTGTAACTCCTTTCGGAGTGCAGGTAAATTTTCCGCCCCACTGCTGTACAAATGGTGCAGGACAAACTATTACAGGAAAAGTGTACGTAGAAATAATACTGGTAAAAAAGAAAGGAGATATGATTCGCCTGAATAAGCCAAGTACATATAACGACAGTATGCTGGTAACAGCCGGACAATTTTTTATCAAATTAAGAAATGACACACAATCGCTTCTACTGGCTCCCGGTGTAAGAATAAATATTAATTATGTTGATTTGCCCACCAGTACTCAAATGAAATTTTTTATTGGTGATGAAACCAATACAGCACAATTTAACTGGTTACCAAATCCGGATACTGCAAACAATACAGTTTTTGCCGGCACACAGGCTTACCAAATTTATACCAACCGCCTGCGCTGGGTAAGCCTTGCACAGGTATTTGATATAAGCACTGTTGCCAAGATAAATGTAGCTGCCGATATTGCCCCGTATTTTACCAATTCCAATACCACCGCATTTACGGTATTTAAAGATCTGCGATCAGTGGTGGCAATGCGTGGCGAATTGAGTACCCGGAAATTTATTTCCGGAAAACTGCCGGTTGGAAAACAAATTACAGTTGTTGTTATTTCCAAACAGGGCAACGACTATTATTTAGGATACGAATCTGCAGTAACGCAAACACCCGCTTCAAATTCATTAATACAGCATGTACGTGTAGTACCCATAAAAAAATCTTTACCCGAAATATTAGCTTATCTCAGTACGCTTTAGGGTTCTTTAAGTTAAATGTAAAAGCGGCTGCATAAATAATGCAGCCGCTTTTTTACTTTTTAAAAGTAGCTGTCTCAAAAGTAATATTTTCGTATTTCCCACAGAGACACGAAGGTCACAAAGGCGTAATGATTATGTAGAAAAATTTTTTGTGTTCTTAGCAACTTTGTGGGAAGCTCCTTTTGAAACAGTCTCTGACATTTATTTTTTTAAGAAACAAGTGTACCCACTTTTTCGCCGGTAACCACTTTCAGCAAATTGCCTTCGGTGTTCATATCAAAAACAACAATGGGTAAATTATTCTCCATGCATAAAGTAAACGCCGTCATGTCCATCACTTTCAGGTTCTTTTGTATACAGTCGGCAAATGAAATGGTTTCATACTTTGTTGCTGTTGGGTCTTTCTCCGGATCGTCAGTGTATATACCATTAACCCTTGTACCTTTTAAAATTACATCGGCTTTAATTTCTATAGCCCGTAAAGAGCCTGCTGTATCTGTAGTAAAGTATGGGTTACCGGTTCCGGCGCCAAAAATAACGACCCTTCCTTTTTCCAGGTGCCGCATGGCTCTTCTGCGTATGTATGGCTCGGCTATCTGTTCCATTTTTATGGCGCTTTGCAGCCTGGTATAAATACCTGCTTTTTCCAGTCCGCTTTGTACGGCCATGCCGTTTATTACTGTTGCCAGCATACCCATATAATCTCCCTGTGCCCTTTCAATACCGCTTTCAGCCTCGTTCATACCCCGGTAAATATTTCCCCCGCCAATTACAATAGCTACCTGTACCCCTAACTCAATTACCGATTTAATATCCTGTGCATAGCGGGCAATCACTTCACTGTCTAACCCAAAATTTTTATTGCCCATTAAAGATTCACAGGAAAGTTTTAGCAGAATTCTTTTGTATTTAGGTAACATGGGTTGAAGTTATTTTTTGCGAAGATACTGATTCG
>JANOVD010000152.1:0-2937 GCA_031417255.1 Chitinophagaceae bacterium | reverse complement strand
CCGATGGACTTCACCGGTAAAGTAATGAAAGGATATGTATTTGTTAATGCGGATGTACTAAATACAAAAAAGAAACTGGAGTATTGGGTTAATTTGGCATTGGAGTATAATAAAATTGCCAAAGCATCTAAAAAGAAAAAGAAATGACAAGAATCATTATTGCAATTATAGCCGCAATCGCTTTATCTGCTTTTATTATAGATGACAATGGCAAAAAAATGTTTAAAAAACTATATGCATTGGAAGGTGTATGGAAGATGAATACCAAACGTGGCGCTGTTTGCGAAGAATGGAAAAAGGTTGATAAAAATTATTTGCAGAACAAAGGGTATATGATAAAAGGGAAAGACACCATTATAAACGAACGGGTCGCTTTGACCAATAGTAAGGAAGGAATATTTTATACCTCCACAGTTGAAGACCAGAACAACAAAAAGCCTATTGCATTTAAAATGACAAAGGCCGAAAACAATGTGTTTGTTTTTGAAAATCCGCAGCATGATTTTCCCAAACGCATTGTTTATAAACTTGTAACAGCAGATTCGCTGCATGCTTATGTAGATGATGGAACGGAAACAGGAAAAAAACAGAATTTTTATTTTAAACGACAGTAAAAAATACCTGGTTCCGCCTGACAGGCCCGGCTCACTAAAATATTTTATTGTTAGGAATCCTTACTATATTTGTGCCGACGATATTGTCAGCAACAATATAAATCCTTGCAAATGAGTAATTCCATTTTCTATCATGCCGGCTGCCCGGTATGTTTAAGTGCCGAACACGACATCCTTACCCTTGTAAATTCTTCAAATGTGGAAGTAGTCCATCTTGGCAACAACAAAGCAAGAATTGCCGAAGCCGAGGCAGCAGGAGTAAAATCAGTTCCTGCATTGGTAACGCCAAACGGAAATGTGCTGCACATCAACTTTGGTGCTTCTTTGGCAGACGTAAAAGGCTGAGCTTGCTTTTGAACAGTTCGTTTGTTATAGCAAACGAACTGTTTTTATTTGTTAACCCTAAAACCTAAAACATGAAAGTAGCCGTTTGGGATACCTACGTAACAAAACAGGATGGTACCATAATGCATTTCGACATAATTGCACCGGAACATATCAAAGATGAAAATACAATTCATACATTTGGGAAGGAATACCTGCAAACAAAGAATCAGGAAGACCAGCCTTTAACAGCCAAAGAGTGCAGCTTTTGTCATATTGAAATGGCAACACCTGAAATGGAGTTAAGCATTGGGCAAAAAGGATATTACATCATTGAAATGCAAAATTGTAAATAACAGTGTCGGTATTTAATTTGCTAAATCAAAACAGTGATCTCAACAGTAAGATCGTTGCCGGACTTGAACGCCTGTCGCAGGTGTTCAGAATATTGCTTTGGGAAAAAGCAAAAGCGCAGGGCCTTAGCCCCATTCAGATTCAGTTGCTCATTTTCATACGGCACCATTCATCAGACAAGGCGACCATCAGCTACCTTGCACAGGAATTTAATTTTACAAAGCCTACCATCAGCGATGCCATAAAAGTATTGGAAGAAAAAAAACTGCTTAAAAAAACAGCGCATGATACCGACACCAGAAGCTATACCATTCAACTGACTGCAGCAGGAAAGAAGATTGTTTTGGGAACAGAGAATTTTGCAGACCCACTTACCAAAATTATTTCGCAGGCAGGCATAACAGATAAAATGATTTTATGGCAAAACATATCGAATCTTATTGTGCAGTTAAATAAGCTGGAAATAATCAGTGTGCAAAGAACCTGTTATAACTGCAAACACTTTACCATCAAAAATAAAAACCAGTTTTGCAATTTGCTTAATCAAAAACTATTGACGCAGGACATCCGCATAGATTGTGAAGAATTTGAAATGGCTGAAAATTAAGAAAACCGGCATAGCTATTTTGTTACCGTTCATTTGATGAAGGAAAGCCATGGCCCCATCTTTATTTGAAATATAAACCGAATTTTATGAAGTACTGTTTAGAAAAATCATACGAAATACTGGACAGAACTCCTGCTGTTTTGCAAGCTTTGCTTGCGGGTTTGCCGGATGACTGGGTAATGCCCAACGAAGGTCCCGAAACATTTTCGCCTTATGATGTGATTGGACATTTGGTACATGGCGAAAAAACCGATTGGGTGGTAAGGGCAAAAATGATTTTGGAATTTGGCAATACCCAAACCTTTGTAAAATGGAACCGGTTTGCACAGTATGAAGAAAGTAAAGGCAAATCTTTACAACAACTGCTGGATGAATTTACTGCCATAAGAAAAGAAAATATGGTTTGGTTTAAAGCATTGAACCTTACAGAAGATGATTTAGACAGAAAAGGAATGCATCCGGTATTGGGAGATGTAATATTGCGGGATTTACTTGCTACCTGGGTTGTGCATGACCTTACACATATTGCACAAATAACAAGAGTAATGGCCAAGCAGTATAAAACTGAGATGGGGCCATGGCCGGAGTTTTTTCGTATTTTGAACTTCTAAATTTTTATCATGCAATCAAAAGCAACAACTGTTGACCAGTACTTATCAGAAGTGCCGCCCGAAAGGCAGGAAGCAATGAACAAACTACGTAGCGTAATTAAAAAAAATTTACCCAAAGGGTTTAAAGAAGTGATGAGTTATGGTATGATGGGATATTGTGTGCCACATTCCATATACCCGGCAGGCTATCATTGTAACCCCAAAGACCCATTGCCTTTTGCGGGCCTGGCTTCGCAAAAAAACAGCATTAACTTTTATCATATGGGTATATACACAGATACCAAACTGATGAAATGGTTTACAGATGAATATGCAAAAACGGATTTTGGAAAATTAGATATGGGTAAAAGCTGTATGCGGTTTAAAAAGGACGAGAACATTCCCTTCGCATTAATTGGTGAACTCTGCAGTAAAATAACTGTTGAAA
>JANOVD010000151.1:0-2669 GCA_031417255.1 Chitinophagaceae bacterium | reverse complement strand
CTGTCAAAAGCAAAAAATAAATCTTTATAATATATAGCACAGATTAAATACAAACGAGAGATAGATGAGCTAGCTTTAGTATAAACCCTAGGTTGATATGTCCGCTTCACTGTATCATACCAATAAGAATTTTTTAGAACATCATCTACACTATCTATAAGATAATTAACTACAATTGAATCATTATTAATAATATTATTCCAACATTCTTTAATTGCATTTTTATCATGCGTACGGAAGGATTTGTCTAAGCTTTCTAGCAAACTTTTTACTTTTAATATATCATGATCCACTAAGTTGGATTTCTTGATGCTAGTGGTGCACGATAAAACAATAAAATTAAGCATTAAAAAGAGTGTTCGTAAGATCATAATAAATCATTAATTATTTTCTTCTTGACTTTTTTTTGCCGTTGTTGGTTTTAACTAATCCATTTATAAATCCACTTCTAAACCAGCAGATGCCGTCGTCCGGTGTTATCACCGACGACTGAAGTTTGTGTTGTTACAAATCTGCTTTTTTGTACATTAGGTAAATGAAAACATTGTATCCCATTCATTGGCCCCAATTTTATACTGCAACCTGTTATGACTGGTTACCACTACTTGCCAATGATAAATATAAAGACATTATCGTTAACAGTTTACAATTCATGGTGAAAAATAAAAGAATAGAATTAAACGCATTTGCAATAATGAATAACCATATTCATTTGATTTGGCAGGTTCAACCAGGTTATGAACCATCTGCAGTTCAGCTGAGCTTTATGAGATATACTGCTCAACAAATAAAATTTGAATTAATAAAAGATGATGCTGGTTTACTGGAAAAATGCAAGGTAAATAAGGCAGACAGGGAATATCAAATGTGGAAGCGTGAACCATTAATTATAGATCTATTTACTGAAGCTGTATTTAATCAAAAACTGGATTACATTCATTATAATCCTGTAGCAGCTGGCTTATGTAAATTGCCGGAAGAATATCATTATTCGTCTGCAATGTTTTATGAGCATGGGATTGATCATTTTAATATGCTAACACATTATATGGGGTAACTTACTTTATTAAGTTATTTGCTGGCTCTTTTCTAACGCTGCGCCGGTGGTGATAACACCAGCCGGCGGCACTCACGGGTGTAACAGTTGACTTACGGGTGTTATATGCTACACTACTATGGGCAAAACAACTTTCCCATAAAGCCACAAGTACACTAATACTTTTTATAAATTCTTTAGGAATGCTTTGTGAACTTAGTGCTTTTGTGGGAGATATTTAAACCTGGTTTTGAGGCAGCCTCATTTTATAATTGTATCTCCTCATCAAGTGATATCGGAATTGGTTTTTAATTTTACTGTATTGCTTTTAAGTTTTAGTATTAAATCTGTATTTTCTTTCAAAAAGCAGGTAATCCCAGGGCTGCATTTCAATAAATGCATCGGGTACCAAACCTACATCGGCTTTAGTAAAAACATTTGTGTATGTACCATTGATCAACTGATCTTTTATAATAAATCCTGTTTTCTCTTTACTTAAGTTCAAAAAAACAAGCACTTCATCATGATCATTTTTACGCAAAAAGGCTATAATGTTTTTACCTCCTTCGGTAATAATGTGAAAAGTGGTAACTGCGGAGTCAGCAGCCCGGAGTGCCGGGTTTGTTTTACGCAATACCAATAAAGTTTTGTAAAAATCATGCAGCTTAAATTCTCCGGCCCATTCAATGGCATCCTTATCAAAAAACTTCAGGCGTTTTAAATTGGGCATTTCTTCTCCGCTGTAGATCATTGGTATGCCGTTCCAGGTACAACTGAATACAGTTAAGGCTTTCAGCATATCTCCGTATTTTTCAATGGCAGTTCCGTTCCATGTATTCTCATCATGATTGCTGGTAAAATACATGCGGTAAGCTGTTTCCGGAAAAGCCGTTTCGTATTTCGCCAGCACATCGTACAAACTATTTAAATGTATATTCCCTTTGTAAAAACTTTCTGTACTGTGCATCCATTCCCAGGTAAAGCTGGCATCAAAAACTTCGTGATAAAGTATTTCTTCCGATTCGGCAAGCCAGAATAAATCAGGCTTTAATGGCTCAATTGAGGTTCTTGCTTTTTTCCAGAAATCAAGCGGTGTTAAATGAGCCAGGTCGGCCCTGAAACCATCAATATCAAAATCTGTGATCCAGTATTTCATAGCATCAATCATAGCATCCTGCTGAGCAGCATTTGAATGGTTGATCTGAATCACATCTGTCCAATCGTAAGGTGGTTTAAAATTCCCATCATCATCTCTTACAAAATACTCAGGATGATCTTTGGTCCAAACATTATCCCATGCGGCATGATTGGCCACCCAATCTATAATTACTTTCATTCCTGCATCATGCGCAATTTTCACCAGGTCTTTAAAATCCTCTTCAGTTCCAAATTCGGGATTAACAGCCTTAAAATCCATGATAGAATAATAACTACCCAATGTACCTTTTCTGTTTATTTTTCCAATTGGGTGAATGGGCATAAACCAAAGCACTTCAACACCCATATTCTTTAACCTGGGTAAAGCCCTGGCAAAAGCATTGAAAGTTCCTTCGCTGCTGTATTGCCTGATATTTACTTCATAAATATTGGTTGTTGCAATCCAACCTGCTCTTTTATAAATGTCAGTATTCAT
>JANOVD010000150.1:0-3847 GCA_031417255.1 Chitinophagaceae bacterium | reverse complement strand
CTTCGTAATAAGGCCCGGCCATCTTTATGCCCAATGCTTTTGCCTCATCGGTACGGGAAACAATACAGCCATCATTATTACTTAACACAACAACCGGCCTGCCATGCAGCGAAGGTTTAAATACCCTTTCGCAGGCGGCATAAAAACTGTTGCAATCTATAATGGCTTTCATACCCCCTCCGCCTCCGCCAGCTGGCGGAGGAACTTTAAGAGTCAACATCTTTAAAGTTCTTTTTAATATTCATAATGATGGCACATTAAATTCTATATAACCCACTGTTTAAATAAATTTTGTGTTTCAATTCTAAAAGCACCAGGTTCCCCCTTTAGGGGGCTAGGGGGTATGTATAACATAGGTTACCACTCCCCAAATTTTAAAATCGCTGAATTCACTTACATCAATCGGCGAGAGCTTGGGTGTTTCGGGTATCAGCCGCAAACTGTTAAGCGTTTTTTCGTACCGCCGTATCAGCATTTCACCATCAATAACAGCGATCACTATTTTACCGTTTACAGGTTTTATACTGCGGTCCACAATTACAATATCGCCATCATGAATGGAAGCGTTGATCATACTGTTGCCACTCACCCTCATAAAAAAAGTTGCCGGTTTATTGCGGATGAGTTGTTCATTCAGATCAATACCACGTTCCATGTAATCGTCGGCAGCGGCTCCAAAGCCTGTTGCATTGGCCGTAGGTATATCTGATTGTGTAAACCGCTTGCTCCCATTGTAACCGGCAGCAAAAAACTTTCCCACTTCCATAAAATTAATTTTTAAATTGCTAAATTATTTAGTAAATTTATGTTCAAAATAATTGAGAAACAAATTTTTCATTTTAAATCTATTCTTTATGGACATACCCTTTCAGTTACCGGGGCACCGGCTGCATGAATATCTTCTTGTAATAGACCCGCATGAAGAACTGAGGCATAAGATTGAAAAAAGCAGGCTGGCCCTAACTGAAAAATATCATATTGTTCAGCCGCAAACAGGCAGGCCCAATGTTTCACTGGTTCGTTTTACGGCTGTAAAAATGATGGAAGAAAAAATGGTGCAGCGGTTACAGTTAATTGCCATGGCCCAAAAGCCGTTTATTATTGAATTGCAGGACTATGGCAGCTATCCCATGCATGCTATTTTTATAAGGATAGCCAACCAGCCCAGGGTTTTACAATTGATAAAGAACCTGAAACAGGCCAGGCGGTTGATGAAAGCAGCAGGTGATGACCCACATTTTTTGCTGGATCCAAACATTGCATTGGCAGGCAGAATACCCAAAGAAAAATATTTAGAAGCCATGAAGGAATACCTGCACAAAAAATTTACCGGGCGTTTTATGGCAGATGCCATGCTGTTGTTGTGCAGGCCAAAAAATGAAAAGCGCTACCAGATTGTAAGGCGGTTTGAATTTCAATGTTTGCCGGTATCAACGGCGCAGGGGGTTTTATTTTAAAAGTGCAAGTTCGGGATAAGAAAAAGAAGTTAATGTTTCCGGCACATTGCTGTCTTCGGTTCGGGAAGTGATGCGTTTGCTGATGGTATGGTATTGCATATTTTCTTGGGGATATGGAGTGAAGAAAGACTGAATCTCTTCTTTTTTTAAATCGGGGCTTAACCATTTTTTATATTGAGATGGAGGTATAATAACCGGCATTCTTTTTTTAAGGTTATGTATTTTTTCCATCATGGGGTTGGCATCGGTGGTAAGTATGGAAAAACTGTTGATGAGTTCGCCGGTTGTTTTATCAACCCAATTGGCATAGATGCCTGCAAAGCAAAACAGTTGCCGGCCCTGCATTTGAATAAGGTGAGGATATTTTTTTTTCTGAAAATCCATCCATTCAAAAAATCCATCGGCAATAACCAGGCAGCGGTTATTGGCGATGTACGAACGGAAAGAAGGTTTTTCAAAAACGGTTTCACTGCGGGCATTCAGCGTTTGGGTTTTCAGCTTGTCGGCATCGGCTTTTGTTTTTACCCAATGCGGAATTAAACCCCAGTTAAACAATTGAACACTGCCCGGTTGTTTTTGAGTAATAACCGGCATTTGTAAAAACGTAAAACCATCTGCATGAAAAACCGGGGTCCATTCATCATCCCAGTGTACACCCAGTTGAATTTCAATTTCGGCTTTCTCTTTGGTTAATGCATAATGAAAACACATAAATAAAAATATGGCAAATAATTTAAAACAGGATTCAGTTAAAGTTACAGCATCTGTAAAAACAGAAGCCCAACAATATTTAACCGGACGTGGCGCACAAATAAACACCAAAAATAAATTTTTAAAAACCGAAACCGCCAGGGCGCATGTGGAGGCTATTGATGATTGGGAGGAAACCAATACGCCCACACAATATATAGAGCAACAATCAAAAACCATTGTAAATAAAGTGGAGAGCCCCGATGTTGGCATGAGCTACAGCATGAACCCCTATGCCGGTTGTGAGCATGGCTGTATTTACTGCTATGCCCGTAATGTGCACGAATACTGGGGTTACAGCGCCGGACTGGATTTTGAACAAAAGATTTTAATAAAGAAAAATGCACCACAGTTGTTGCGTAAATTTTTGATGCATCCAAAATGGGAGGGAACGCCCATCATGCTAAGCGGTAATACTGATTGTTACCAACCTGCAGAACAAACCTATCGTTTAACAAGAGGCCTGTTGGAAGTATGTAACGAATTTAACCAGCCCGTTGGCATACTTACCAAAAACAGCTGGATACTGAAAGACAAAGATGTGTTGCAGGAAATGGCGAAGAAAGGCATTGTATCTGCCATGGTTTCCATTACTTCTTTTAATGAAGACCTGCGGCGCAGTATGGAACCACGAACCACCACCGCCAAACAAAAATTAAAAGTGATCAATGAACTCAGCAGCGCCGGTGTACGCATGGGCATTATGATGGGCCCGATGATACCCGGGTTGAATGAACACGAAATGCAACGCATTATGAAAGCGGCAGCAGATAACGGAGCCACATTTACTGCTTACACTTTCATCCGCTTAAATGGTGCTATTAAATTTTTATTTCACGACTGGTTGTATAAAAACTTTCCCAACCAAGCCGATAAGGTTTGGCATTTGATTGAACAAAGCCATGATGGAAAAGTAAATGACAGCCGCTGGGGCGTACGCATGCGAGGCGAAGGAAGCATTGCCGATATGGTGGCGCAGACCTATAAAAAATATGGTAAGCTGTATAAAATGAATGCAGAGGAGTGGAGTTTGAATACGAAGTTGTTTAGGAGGCCGGGGCAGCAGGGGAGGTTGTTTTGAATTTTTTTATGTAAAATATTTCCTTTCTGCATCCTGTAAAAAAAACAGTTTATGCAGAAATTATTCCTACCCCTGCTTTTAGTATTCACATTTGTTACTCAAAGCAAAGCACAGCAAAGATTATTTGACCAGGCTGTACAATTGAAAACCTGTAACATATCCATCGAGGCAAATCCATTTATTGCCACTACGGTTATTGAAATGGAATTTTATAACCCCAAAGACCAGGAAGTGGAAGGCCTACATACCTTCCAACTCAACCGTGGACAGGTTATTACCGACTTTCAGCTTGAGTTAAACGGCAGGTACAGAGAAGGCAGTATTGAAGAAAAATGGAAAGCACGAAACGCCTATAACAGTATTGTTGGCAAAAGAATTGATCCGGCCATTTTGCAAATGAACGGGCAAAATAATTACAGCATCAATATTTATCCCATTGCAGCAAAAAGCAGCCGTAAAATTAAATTCACCATTACACAGATGATGTTGGAGGATAGTTTAAAACTTTCTTATACACTCCCTTTAAATTTCAGAAGCTCAACTGAAAACTTTAAACTGG
>JANOVD010000149.1:0-6428 GCA_031417255.1 Chitinophagaceae bacterium | reverse complement strand
GTTTCGGTATATCCGGCTTTTAAAAAAAATTCTTTGTGCAGGGGGTTTACATAAATGATTCTGATCTTGCGGGGATTGTTTTGCAGGCTTTCAAAAATATTATTTACAACTGCACTCATGATGATCTCATCAAATGGGTTGAAGAAAAAAATACAATCCACATCACCGGGTATTTCAAAATAAAATGCATCGTTATTGATAACATTGAACTGAAGTGTTGGGATTTTTTGTTTGGTTTTTGTTAGATTTTCCTTTGCATCATCACATAACTCTTTTGAAAAATCAATACCTGAAACCTTATTAAAACCCATGTGGGAAGCCATACACAGGGCACGGCCTTTGCCGCAACCAATATCGAGGAAGTAGTTTAGTGGTTTGGAGTTTAGGTGTTTAGTGTTTAGATGTTTAAAAATTTCTTCCAGCAAACCATAGCTCACCGGCATATAGATAGTGGCATGTGTAATATCAATGCCTTTGTCTTCCAGCTTTTTTAATTCATCGGCACCGGTGGTATTTATTCCGTATTTTTTTTCACCTTTTATTTCCTGCCTAATCATAAACCATGCAATTCTTAAGTTCCAGTTAACCAGTAGAAAATAAAAATATCTTATGTAGGCTATGGGTTTCATTTATTAGCTGCTGCGGATGTCAATCACTTTTAACTGTAAACTTTTAGTGCCATTCCATTCGTTTTCATCTACAGTAAAAACAAGGTCAAACGGATTTTTCAGCAACTCAAACTTTTCAGCCATGTTAAATCCAATGCCGGTAATGGAAAATTTATCCTGCTTTACTACAAAACGGATATGCAGTTCTTTTACAATTTTTGAATAACCGGTATCCTGTACATTTTTTGCAATAAAAACCGGCCGCATATTTTCGGGGCCAAAAGGTTCCATCTGGCAAATGATGTTATAAAAATTCTGATTCAGGTCTTTAAAAGCAATTTCTGTGTCAATAATAATTTCAGGAACAAGTAAATGTTCGGGTATTGTTGCCGAAACCACTTCTTCAAACTTATTGGTAAAGGCTTCTATATTTTCGGGCAATAAAGAAAGCCCGGCTGCAGCAAAATGGCCGCCATAGCCCAACAGGTATTGCCTGCATGCATGAATGGCTTCGTATAAATTAAAACCGGGTACACTTCTGGCACTGCCTGTTGCTATGCCACTGCTTTCGGTAAGCACAACGGTTGGGCGGTAATACGTTTCAATTAACCGGCTGGCTACAATACCCACCACGCCTTTATGCCAGTGATTACGAAATACAACAGTTGTTTTTTTATTTTGAAGTGCAATATTGGTATTAATTATTTCCAATGCTTCGGATGTAATGCTGCTGTCGGCTTCTTTACGGTCGGTGTTATCGCTGTGCAGCATTTCGGCAAATTCAAACGCTTTATCGTAATCATCTTCTATAAATAACTGTACAGCTTTTTTTGCATCATCCATTCTGCCGGCTGCATTTACCCTTGGTGCAATTACAAAAACTACATTGTTGATGGATAATTTTTTTTGAATACCGCCTAAAAAAATAAGTGCTTTAATTCCCGGGATGGGGATAGTGTTAATTTTTTCCAGGCCATAGTAAGCCAGTATCCTGTTTTCGCCCGTCATGGGTACAATATCAGCAGCAATGGCTGTGGCAACTAAATCGAGGTAACAGAAATAATGTTCTTCATCAATATTAAACTGCGAAGCCAGTGCGGTTATCAGTTTAAAGCCTACGCCACAGCCACAAAGTTCTTTATAAGGGTAATTGCAATCTTTTTGTTTTGGATTAAGAATAGCTGCTGCCGCAGGAATTTCATCATCGGGTAAATGATGATCGCAAACAATAAAATCAATACCGATAACTTTTGCATAAGCAATTAAGTCAACAGATTTAATACCGCAGTCTAAAGAAATGATGAGCGTAAAATCATTTTCTTTGGCAAAATCAATTCCCATTTTGCTTACACCATATCCCTCACGGTAGCGATGGGGAATATAAAAATCCAGCAACGCAGGGTCATAAATTTTGCACAGGAATTTATACATGCAGGCAACAGAAGTGGTACCATCTACATCATAATCGCCAAAAACCAGTATTTTTTCTTTTTTTTCAAACGCCGTAAGGATGCGTTGCACAGCCTTATCCATGTCTTTCATCAGCCAGGGATCGTGTAAATCGCTAAGTTGCGGCCTGAAATATTTTTTTGCTTTGTCAAAATCATCAAAACCCCGGTTCACTAATATACCGCATAAGGCACGGTTAATCTTAAGCGATTGGTATAAAGCATTCACTTTACTTTCATCAGCCTGTACTATTTTCCATCTTTTCTCCATATTAATATTTCCTGTCGGTTGTATATCTTACCAATTCTTCCAAAGCATTTCTTACCGGGCTTTCTGTAAAGCTGTTTAAAATTTCCAGCGCTTCATCCCGGTAGGCATTCATTTTTTGCGATGCATACTTTATACCGCCGGCTTCGGTAACCACATCAATAACAAATCTTACTTTTTGCGGAACTTTATTTTCGTTTTTAACGATATAAATTATTTTTCTTCTTACAGGCGCCGGCACTTTATTTAAAGTATAAATGAGCGGCAGGGTAAGTTTTTTTTCTTTTATATCATTGCCGGTTGGTTTACCAATATCATCTTTTCCATAATCAAATAAATCATCTTTAATTTGAAAAGCGATGCCAACTTTTTCGCCAAAGCTTTTCATTTTACCGGTCACGTCTTCATCTTTACTTGTGCTGAAAGCCCCTACAGCACAGGCTGATGAAAGCAGGGAAGCTGTTTTGTTGCGGATGATCTCAAAATAAATTTCTTCATTCAGGTTTAGTTTTCTGGTTTTTTGCAGTTGCAATAATTCACCTTCACTCATTTGTTTAACCGCATCAGACAGAATATGTAAATGCCTGAAATCGTTATTGGATGTAGCCAGTAACAATCCTTTTGAGAGCAGGTAATCGCCAACCAGTACAGCAATTTTTTTATTCCATAGTGCATTTATCGAAAAAAAACTTCTGCGTTCCAAAGAGTCGTCAACAACATCGTCGTGAACTAGGGTTGCGGTATGTAAAAGTTCAACCAAAGCAGCAGCCCGGTAAGTACTTTCATTAATTTCGCCATGTAATTTAGCACTTAACAGTACAAACATAGGCCTAAGCTGTTTACCTTTTCGTTTTATGATGTATTTCATAATCGTGTCCAATAAAAGTGTCTCACTCTTAACAGCCACTGCAAACTTTTTTTCAAAAGTCTTAAGTTCTTCACCTATTATTTTATTAATAAAGTCCATAGAATTAAACAAGCGGTTATTTTAATACAGCAGTAAATATGCACAAATTATCGTATTTAAGCCTGACACGAAAAGTAAAATGGCTAAATAAAGTTTTTGAAAACAATCAATTTGAATGCAACGAAAATACTAATATCTGTGTCTTGCCAAATATAATGGCGTAAATATTTTGATATAGTCTAAATAATAAAAAACTTTGATTATTAGGCTGTAATTGATATTTTTGCTGTAATATCATTAAATACGTATTGATAATTTTCTTAATTAGCTAATTATGGTAAACAAAAAGTACAAATTCTTATTGGGGATATTATTTTTAATCCTGTCAACTTCTGTAAGTGCACAGGTTGGGGGATTTGGAAGTGTCTATGACTCTTCGGTAATATCTAAAAAGAGTATGAGTCAGCAAAATGAATTTTGGAACGGCACATATAATTTCCCGGCCAAACCGCGGAACATGTGGGAGATCGGAGCATCTATTGGTGTTTTTACCATTAGCAGCGATGTTTCTGTAAAACCGTTCACATTTCCAAATTTTGAAGCACATATACGTAAAGCATTTGGCTATGTGTTCTCAGTACGGCTGCAATATATAAATACCCAGGGCGAAGGGTTAAATTATAACATAGCTCAGAATTATTTAAAAAACCCGGCCTGGAATACTAATTTACCTGTAGGAAAAAGGTATTTTGCCCCCGATGCTTTGATGAACGCTCATACTACAGGTCGTACTGTTTATTCCGATAATGCTGGTAATATTTCGCCGGTGGGGGCGAATGTGGTTTATTACAACTACAAAACCAAATTACAGGACCTTGGTTTGCAAGGTTTAGTTACTTTAAACAATATCCGTTTTCACAAACAGAAAACAGGCATTATAATTTATGGTGGTGGTGGTGTTGGTGTTACTGCCTTTAAAGTCATGGTAAATTCAGTGGATGCAGGTGGAAATAATTATAGTACCCTTTTCAATAATGTTTATACAAAATATGGTTCGGGGTCTTATAAGCTAAGAAGAAATATTCTGAAAGATCTTAGGGCCGGTATGGATAAAACCTATGAAACTAATGCTGAGAATGAGCGTATCCGCAGGCCCGTCTTAAAAGACAAAATATTAAAGCCTTCAGGTACAGTTGTAGCTGGTGTTGCCATCAGGCTCGGTAAAAGAGTTAATCTGGCCATAGAAGACAGGTGGACTTTTGTAAAAACTGATTTGCTTGATGGACAGCGTTGGCAGGAACACGCATGGGGAGATGCTGTTTTAACCCGTGATTTTGATTCATACAACTTTATGTCACTCGGGTTAAATGTAAACCTTGGTGCAAGAGCAGTTGAGCCACTGTGGTGGGTTAATCCTCTGGATTATGCTTATGATGAATTGCGTAATCACCGCAATATTAAAATACCTAAGAACGATTGTAATGACCAGGATAGCGATGGTGTTTGCGACCATTTGGATAGAGAGCCAAATACACCTGCCAATTGCCCTGTTGATACACACGGTGTAACCAGAGATACAGATGGCGATGGTGTACCTGATTGTAAGGATAAGCAATTGATTACGCCTACAGAGTGTCAGCCAGTTAATGCGGATGGTGTTGGTAAATGCCCTGAAAATTGTTGCGACATTCCTGTTATTCCACCGGTTGATAGGGTTTGCCCTTGTGATTACCCAACTTTAATTTATAAAGGCAATGTAAGTGTACTGTCTGATGATAATAAAGATATGTTGGCAACAGTTGCTGCCAAGTTGAAGGCAAATCCAAATTGTATGATTACAATCAATGGTTATCCCGAAACTTCAAAAACATCTCAGTCAAATTGCCAGAAAAGACTGGAGTTAATTAAAATATACCTGATTGAGAATGGAGGTATAAGTGCCGACAGGGTTACAACCAATTGCGTAATTGGTGGTGGCGATAAGAATTCTGTGGATGTTAAGTGTAATTAAGAACTGATAAAATTCTGCTTATAAACGAGGTTGTCTTAAATCAAAATTTTAAGACAGCCTCTTTTTTATGGGTTAGTTTTTATGAAAAAAGAAGCTGCCTTTTTAAGACAGCCTCGTTTAAAAAATCAGCCGGTTAAATATTTTTTTAAAATTTAGCTCCAACAGAAACAAAGAAAGTTCTTCCATCTGACGGTAATGCACCCGGGCCGGGATAACCACCTGCACGGCGGGAGAAATATTTTTCGTTGCCCAGATTATTTATGCCTGCTTTTACATTCAGCTTAGCTGAATATTTGTATACAGCCGTTAAATCAATAACTGTATAAGATGGTATCAATCCGTTTTGTGCATTGGCAGTAGCTGCGATGGTATTGTTTGCATCTGAATAAGACTCATCTACATAACTCAATTGACCGGTTAAAGACAGGTTGTTATAAGAAACAGTGATACCGGTTCTGATAATATTTTCAGGTGCATTCTCTATTTTTTTATTTTTAAGATTGGTTTCAACTAACTGGTTGTTGCTGTTTTTTGTAATAATTTTTAAATTGCCATAGCGGGCATCTGTATAACTATAACTTACAAATACACTTACATCTGCCTTTGTTGTTTTTTTGCTAAAGGCTATCACCGGGCTGAATTCGATCAATCCCTCAAATCCTTTGCTGCTGCTGTTTCCAACATTGGTACGGTAATTATAAAAGCTTCCGTCTGTTCTTTGCTGCACAATGGTTCCAATACGGTTATTGTATTTCAGGTAATAAATACCGGCATCAAAAAATAAATAACTTTTTATTTTACCCCGGTAACCGAGGTCTGCATTAAAACCCTTTGCGTCTTTCAAATCCTGGTCAATAACATCCGTTGTTGGCGGCGCAGTAAGATCAGCAAACTGCACCGGCCTGTATGCCTGTGTCATGTTTGCATATATCTCTGTTGATGGTGTAGTATGAAATTCTGCCCCAATTCCTGCCAGAACAAAACCTCTTGATTTTTTTTGATCCTGCAGATTAACAGGCGAACCATTACTGTTATATCCATTTCTTCCGCCGGCATTACCGGTAATGTATTCGTATCGAATGCCGGGTATTACAATGAAATTTTTGGAAACACGAAATATGTTTTCGGCAAAAGCAGCAACATTGGTTGTTTTAAAATCTATATCCCTGTTCCAGATGCCATCTGA
>JANOVD010000148.1:0-1733 GCA_031417255.1 Chitinophagaceae bacterium | reverse complement strand
CTGTTCGGCCAAACCTTAAATATTTTTTCTCAGATAGGAATGATTATGCTGATTGGCCTGGTAACCAAGAACGGAATTTTAATTGTGGAATTTGCCAACCAAAACCAGTTGAAGGGAATGAAGAAAACTGAAGCAGTTATTTTTGCTTCTTCGCAAAGGCTGCGGCCCATTTTAATGACAAGCCTGGCTATGAGCCTGGGTGCATTACCTTTGGCATTATCGCTGGGCGATGCAGCCACCAGCCGCATTCCGCTGGGTATTGTAATTGTGGGTGGCATTCTGTTTTCGTTGATACTTACATTATTTGTGGTACCGGCTATGTATTCTTTCTTATCAACAAAGAAAAAGAAAAATGCTTTGGAAGAAATGGATGAAGCGGCGGCGTTGGCAAATAAAGTTGATCGGGTTGATACAGTTGATAAAGAGAAGGAAGCTGAATAATTTCTGTATTGAGTGAGCTGTCAGTCTGAGCCTGCCTTGCTCCGCCGTAGCGGCTACGCAAAGGCGAGTCGAAGACGGGTTATAATGAAAGCAGCATTCCTTATAAAATTTACCGCCTTCAATATCCCGATAATTATCGGGACAGGCTGACAGTAAAATTAATTAAGCTTTAAAAACATTAAATGAATCGCTGTTTTAAAATATGGAATTCCATTTTCCTGGTTATCATTTTCAGTCAGCCTTTGTTTGCACAAAACATATTAACGGTTGAGCAAGCCATTACAGCCACCATCGAAAATAATTACGATATACAATTGTTACGAAACGATTCCAGTTCCTATGCCCTGAATAAATCTTATGCCCGTGCTGCCTTTTTACCCAGGGTAAATGCCACAGGGGGTTTGGTTTACAATAATAATAATCAAAAACAAAAACTTGCCGACGGCAGCAAAAGAGAAAGCAAAGCTATCCGCTCAAATAATTTATCAGGTTCGGTGCAGTTGAACTGGACACTCTTTGATGGATTTAAAATGTTTGCAACAAGGGATAAACTATCGCAATTTATACTGCTGGGCGAACTCAATATAAAGAACCAGATAGTAACTTCTGTTGCCACAGTAATCAACAATTACTACAATATTGTTCGTCAAAAACAATTGCTGAAAGCCATTGAAGAGCAAATGAGTATTAATGAAGACCGTGTTAAGCTGGCTGAAAATAAATTAAGTGTGGGCCTGGGCGCCAAACCCGAATTGTTACAGGGCAAGGTTGATCTGAATGCACAAAAAGCTGCACGCCTTAAACAGCAAACAGTAATTGACCAGTTGAAAGAACAACTGAACCAACTGATGAATGTAGAAATGAATACCCGTTACGAAGTTGTGGATACCATAATTTTTAAAGATGATATTATTGTAGCTGATATTTTAGGTACAGTTGAAACAACCAACCCTCAATTGCTTGTCACCAAAAAAAATATTGATATCAGCAAACTCACACTAAAAGAAAGAAAAGCAGAGCGATACCCTGTGGTAAGTTTTAATTCGGCCTATAATTATTCAAAAACAAATAATCAAACAGTCATCAATACATTTACACCCTTATTCAACAGGAATAATGGTTTCAATTACGGTGTTGGCATTACCATACCAATCTTTAATGGCTTTAATGTAAGGCGCCAGATACAACAGGCACAACTGGATATAGACTGGCTCAACATTTCGTACAAAAATCAAAAATCGCAGATTGAACTGGGTATTACCAATGCTTTTAAAGATTATGAATTGCAAAAG
>JANOVD010000147.1:0-2118 GCA_031417255.1 Chitinophagaceae bacterium | reverse complement strand
TCATTTCTTCCGGTAATAATAACCAGGTCTTTTTCCAGTAATTTCTGCACGGCATAATCACAGTTCACACCACGGATAGATTCTATCTCACTCTTGGTAATGGGTTGCTTATAAGCAATAATGGCAAGGGTTTCAAGCGCTGCGGTTGACAGGCGTTTTAAAAATTTATCGCCATTAAGTTGGGCAACTGTTTTATGATATTCTTTTTTGGTAAGAAATTGCCAGCCTCCGCCGATCTGTCTCAACTCAAAAGCATAAAACTCAGAATTATATTTTTCACCGATACCTTCCACAGCAGCATCTACCTGTTCGGCAGTGGCTCGGTCTTCAATAAAAGCCAAAGCACTGTTCACCAGTTCCAAAATTTCTTCATTGGCCAATGGCTTATCGCTGGCAAAAATTAAAGCTTCTATATGCGGAATGATCTCTGAAAGTTCCATACCCCTAATCCGCCGGTTGGCGGAGCTTATTCTGTTTTGTGTTAAAAATACCCAGTTCCCCCTTCAGGGGGTTAGGGGGTTGTTATCCCTGCAACGCAGCCGCACCACTTACAATTTCCGTTAACTCGGTTGTAATGGCAGCCTGTCTTGCACGGTTGTAGCTTATCTTAAGTGATTTTAATAATTCGTTGGCGTTATCGCTGGCCTTGTCCATCGCTGTCATACGGGCGCCATGCTCGCTGGCATTGGCATCTAAGGTAGCTTTAAATAACTGGGTATTTAAAATTTTCGGCATCAGCTCGGCAATCAACACATCTTTGCCGGGTTCAAAAATAAAGTCGGCATTTTTTTGCCCTTCTGCTTTATCAACTTTTTGTACGGGTAAAAATTGTTCGGCAACAAAACGCTGTGTAGCAGCATTTTTAAATTCGCTGTAAATTAATTCAACAGCATCAATTTCTTTATTGGCAAACGCATCCATGGCGTGTTTTGCGGCAGTCTGCACTTTATCAAAACTTAAGCCGGTAAAAATATCCCAGTATTTGTTAACTACTTTAAATCCAAGTTTTGTAAAATTCTCATATCCTTTTTTACCGATGGGTAATATCTGCACTTTTCCTTTGGCGTGTTGTTGAGGATATTTTTCGCTGATAACCTGTTTTGCAAGTTTAATGAGGTTACTGTTGTAACCGCCGCATAAACCACGGTCGCTGGTAACCACAATGATCATCACATTTTCAACAGGGCGCTGTGCGGCCAAAGCTATACTCACATCACCTTCGCTGTTGCTGACGATATTGCTCAGCATTTCCTGCAGCTTATGTGCATAAGGGCGCATTTGTGTAATGGCATCCTGGGCACGGCGCAGTTTTGCTGCACTCACCATTTTCATGGCCTTGGTAATCTGCTGTGTACTCTGCACACTCTTTATCCGGTTACGAACCTCTTTTAAAGCACCACTCATAGTAATCTTCTTGTTAAATTAACGGTATCTGCTCATTGCAGCTTTTAGGCGGGCAAAGGTAATAAAAAAGGGGAGTAAAACTCCCCTCATCAATTATATTTATTCAGGTTTTATACTTAAAAAGATCCCCTTTGGGTACCCATTCTCCTCATATCCATTCCGGGACCCTGCATGGTTTGGCCTGCAAACCTTTGTAACCGATAAGTGAAAGTGGCTATAAAGTACCTGGTTAACCTGTTTGTTCTGCTGTCGATGATTGAATTAGCCGAAACCGAACGGTTAATATTGCTGTTTTGTTTAAACAGATCAAATGCCTCGATCTTAACAATACCATTCTTCTTTTTAAACAATTGTTTTTCCAAAGAGGCATTCATAATCACCTGGTTTCGGCTTACGCTGGTTGCAAGACCGTTGTTGATGGTATAATCAAGATCGTATTTTAAAACCAGGGTTTTGGTAATATTTACATTGATATTGCTGCTGATTGTCCATGCATTGCTGGAAGTATTTTGCAAAGTAGAAGTTTTATTACCCGTAGGGTTTTTATATTTCACATCGTTTAAACTGTAGCTGATGCCGGTTCCAAACTCCAGTATCTCTTTATAATTGTATTCAAAATTAAAACCCTGTGTAATTATCCAGTTGTTGCCGTTTATTTTACGGCGGTTAAGATTTTGCTCCAGTAAATTGCCGATAATACGCACACTATCTGTT
>JANOVD010000146.1:0-2977 GCA_031417255.1 Chitinophagaceae bacterium | reverse complement strand
TCTTGCGGCTTGCCCGCGCCGTGAACCAGTTGATGCGAGCCGACGCGCACGATCCGGCCATCGATCGTGCCTTCGATACCGGCACCGAACGTCTCGCGGATGTTGGTCGGCAGGGCGAGAGGCAAGCCCTTGGCCACGGCGGCTGCGATAATGGCGGTTGGACTGAACGGCTCCGCCGTAGGTGGCGCCCGCCGCTGGGGACGGGCAGGGCAGAGCTGGTGGGGTAGTCTCCTGGGGCCGGCAGCGTAGTGCCGGTGCACCCTCGAAGGGACCACCTCGATGACACCCTTGCGTATGCGTATGATCGACGACATGGTTGGCGCCGGCCTCGTACCGGCCACTCAGGCCGCCTACATCCAGGCCGTGCGCGGCCTCGCCAAGCACTATATGCGCTCGCCCGATGAGCTGTCCGAGGCGGAGGTGCGCAGCTACCTGCTGCATCTGCGCGATGAGCGCGGCGTCGCCCACGGCACGTTCCAGCCTTATCATGCGGGCATCCAGTTCCTCTACGTGCGCACGCTCGATCGCGACTGGGCGCTGTTCTTAAAAAAAGAATCCGCGCGCCCAAGCGCAAGCGGCTTCCCGGCGTTCTGTCGGATGCCGAGGCCCGCGCCGTCATTGCCTGTGTGAAGAAGCCGGTCGCCCGCATCGGCTTTCTGCTGATGTATGCCTGCGGCCTGCGCATCTCCGAGGCGGCCACGCTCGAGGTGACGGCGATCGACGGCGTCAACGGCCTGATCCGCGTCGTCGGCAAGGGCAACAAGGAGAGGTGCGTGCCGCTGCCGGCGCCGGTGCTCGCCGAGCTGCGCGTACTGTGGACGTCGCATCGCGACAAGCGCTGGCTGTGTCCGAGCCCGACCGGCAAGGGCCCGATTACGCGCTCGGCGCTGTGGCAGACCTTCAAGAAAGTGAAGAATGAGGCCGGAATCAAAGCGCGCGTCACGCCGCACTCACTGCGGCACAGCTACGCGACGCGGCTGCTGGAAAGCGGCGTGGACCTCAGGATCGTGCAGATATTGCTCGGGCACGCCTCGATCGGCACGACGGCGATCTACACGCATCTGACCGAGCCGACGCGGGCCGTTCTCAAGAAGATCCTCGACAAGCTGATGGCCGGGCTCTGATCGTCAAAGCAAGCCGTGATCACGCTCGGCGATGTCTTCCGCCGTTTTGCGGACGACTACCTGTCGGCGCATGGCGCGTCGATGCTGCCCTCGCACAGCCGCGCCATCGCCGACATCGTTGCCTGCCGGACGGCGGCCCTCGGCGGCCACCGCTGGCGCTGCACCCACTGCAGCGCCGAGGTCCACTCGTACCACTCGTGCAAGAACCGGAGCTGTCCGACATGCCACCGTAACGAGACCGAGCGCTGGCTCGCCGCGCGCAAGGCTGAGCTTCTGCCGTGCCCGTACTTCCACGTCACCGTGACGGTGCCGGCGGAACTGCGCGACGTGCTGCGCGCCAACCAGAAGGACGGCTACGCCGCGTTGATGCAGGCCGCGGCCGAGTCGATCGTCGAGCTGGCGCGCGACAAGCGATACGTCGGCGGCACCGTCGGCGTGCTCGCCGTTCTGCACACATGGACGGGCCAGCTGATCTACCATCCGCACGTGCACTGCCTCGTCACCGGCGGCGGCGTGTCGGCGGACGGGAATAGCTGGTGTCCGGCGCGGCCCGACTATCTGGTGCCGACCAAAGCACTCGCCAAGCTCGTCCGTAGCAAGATGATGGCTCAGCTGAAGAAGCGCCGGCCGGATCTTGCGCTGCCGGAGGCGGCGTGGCGCAAGCCGTGGGTCGTGCACTGCACATCCTGGGGCGACGGCGCCGACGCGGTGCTCGAATATCTGGCGCGCTACGTCTACCGCGTGGCGATCACCAACAGCCGCCTCGTCGGCCTCGACGACGCCGGCGTCACCATCCGCCACAAGGAGCGCGCCTCGGGCCGCTGGCTGCGCACACGGCTCAGCGGCCACGAGTTCATGCGCCGCTTTCTGCAGCACGTGCTGCCGAAGGGCCTGCACAAGATCCGCTACTACGGCCTGTGGCATCCCTCGCGGCGCGGGCAGGCCGCGCGCGCCCGATTGGTGCTGCGGCTCGATCAGACCACAGCTGAGGCTGCTCATGCTGCCTCGCCGAGCGAGCGCAGCGACGACGCGACCACTCTCTCGCCCACATCCAACCCGGCCGCGCCGGTCCGGACCTGCCCGAGCTGCAAGGAGGGTCATCTCGTCGCGATCGGCCGGCTCTACCCGCGACAGGCGAGTGGCCCATGACCTCGGCTCGACACGATCAACACCGATGTCACTCGCGCGTGCGCTCGCCACGCCACGGCCGGCCATTGCCGATCGTCCGGCCCGAGGCACCGCAACACGCGACGATCGCACTGTCGCGGCCCACAATCGGTCCGGCGATCACTCCCGGAACGATCAAACGGCCACCGCGACGCGGCCCGGCGATAGCCGATCGGCATCTCGCCACCACGGCCAAAACCTGAAAACTCCATGGTGGCTGGGTGGACCCACCCCCTCACCGCCCGCGTTCAGTCCAACGCGGTTTGTGCGGCGGCTACGCGCCACACAAACCTGTAGTTCGTTGTGTGTCGCGGTCGCAGCTTTTGGAATTATGTATTGGACGCGCTATGCGGGCGTGGCGCATCGTCGGTCATGAATCGGCTTGCATCCGACCATGATCGTACAGCGTCTGATCCCGAGGTGACCCCGATGAGATTGTGCAAGATTGCGGGTTGCGCGGTGCTGTTGCTTGGCTGCCCACAGGCGACCTGGGCCCAGGCTTGGCCGGGCAAGCAAGCGATCAAGATCGTGTCGCCGTTCGCGCCGGGAGCTGCACCGGAGACGCTGGGGCGGCCGGTGTTCGACCACGTCGCCAAGCAGCTCGGGCAATCCGTGGTGTGGGAGAACCGGGCAGGTGCCGGCGGCACGATCGGGGCGGCGGCGGTGGCGAAGGCAGACCCCGACGG
>JANOVD010000145.1:0-1587 GCA_031417255.1 Chitinophagaceae bacterium | reverse complement strand
CGATGTGGCGAGAACTTCTGCGATGCCGAGATGGCGCGCGGCGCGTGCCGCACTTTCCGCATCAATCACCGATAATCCGGAGAGCCAGGCGAGTTCGAAGCGATTGGGCGTAATGCAATCGGCGAGTGGCAGTAGCTGGTCGCGGATGGCCTCGGCCACGGCTTGCGGCACATAGAGTCCGCCCTCGTCGCCCAGCACGGGGTCAACGAGAATGAACAGCGGCCGGCTGGCCGATTTCATCCGTGCAAGGATCTTTGCAACGATTTCGACTTGCTCAGGGGCGGCGAAGTAGCCGGTGAGCGCGCCGCCCACTGCCGAAAGCGCTCCGAGACTGTCCAATCGATCGAGGATGCGCGCCAGGTCGTCAGCCGCCGTGCGAAAACCGGCGGGCGTTCCATGACCGGGGTGGTTCGACAGCATGACCGTCGGAATTGCCAGCACCTCGTGGCCCCGCGCCTGCAAGGCTGGCACGGCGGCGCTGTTGCCGACCGGGCCAAAGGCCACCTGGCTCGAGATGCTGAGGAGGCGCATCAGATCACGTTTTTCTCAAACAGCGGCTGGTTGGCGGCGATGCGCTCATAGCCGAAACAGCTGAGATCAATGGCGCGGAAGCCGCCGTGAACGATCAATTCCGCAATGGCGTTGCCGGACGCTGGGGCCTGTTGCAGGCCGTGGCCGGAATAGCCATTGGCGAAATAGAAATTGCCGATCACCGGGTGGGCGCCAATGACGGCGTTCTGGTCGAGAGCGTTATAGTCATAGTGGCCAACCCAGGCGCTGATGACCTTTATGGTCTCGAACAGCGGCACATGGGCGGCAAGCGATGGCCACATGCGGTCTTCGAAAAACCCATAATCCACCTCCCAGTCCATGACGGCGGGCTCTTCGTGTTCCTCCGGCGACAGGCCGCTGATGAAGGTGCGGCCTTCGGGGCGGAACCAGACACCATTGGGCTGGACGGTGAGTGGTGCCTTGTGCAGCGCTTCGGTGGCGGCCGGGCAATCGAGCACATAGACGTAACGCTTCCTTGGGACCACGGGGAGCGCAATACCAGCCATGGCGGCCAGGGCGCCAGCGCCAGTGCCGGCGGCATTGACCAGGATGCCACAGCCAATGGTCTCGCCCGAAGCAAGGGTAACCGCAGTCACGCGGTCCGCGTGTAAGGTGATTGTCTTGATCTCGCCGGGGATCACCTCGACGCCTTGTGAAACCGCCGCCTTGCGCAACAGCGACATCAGCGAATAGGGATCGAGCCAGCCCTCGCCCGTGAGGCCGAAGCAGCCGGCGGCGATGCCGTCGATGACCAGCCACGGAAAGCGGGCGGAGAGTTCGTCGCCTTTCAGGATGGCATTATCGGCGCCCTGGGCGATCTGGATGTGGTGGTTTTCCTCCAGAATCGGCAGACCGTCTTCCGAAGCGAGAATGAGATAGCCCTGCTCGCGGAAATTCACATCGGCCTCGGGGCCAAACTCCGCCTTCAGGTTGCGGATCAGCGCCAGCCCGAACTTCGACATCTCGATATTCTCCGGCGTGGAGAATTGCTGGCGGATGCCACCGGCAGAGCGCGCCGTGCAACCATTCCGGTAG
>JANOVD010000144.1:0-6174 GCA_031417255.1 Chitinophagaceae bacterium | reverse complement strand
GTGATATAATGCTGACGCTTATGCGGATGAGTTTAAAAAAATAATTGAAATCAAACTTTGCCAAAGTTTTAAATTTTGGCAAAGTTTATTTTCATAGAATTATTTCCCGGCATCAAATTTCTTAAAGATCGTTTTCACACTCTGGTCAATTTCCTTGCCGGTCATTTTGCGGCTGATCACTTCACTGGTTGTCCATCCCTGCCAAACGGCTTTATCGCTTCTGTTATCTATCATGGTGATGGTAACTGTACCTTCTTTAACTGTGGTTGAATAAGTATCGTAACCAACAAACTGCCCCGGGTAATAATAAGTATTCACTTTGCCGGTGTACCGGTTGTAATAACTGCGGGTGTATGATTGAGAGTACACTGCATCTTTTTGCTCCTTTTCAGATCTTTCAATAAGTAATTCGTAGTTTACCATAATATCGGGATTTGCATTCACTTCGCTCCATCCAATTTTTTGCAGTTGTTCATTTACCGCATTACGCATGTTTGCTTCTGTAAGTTCATTCCGCCGGGCTTTTATAGTTTCTTTTTCTTCCGGTTTTTCTACCCATGCATAAGTTTTGTACTTACTAAAATCTGCTGATTTGTCTTTTTCGATATGGGCAGTACCGGAACAGCCGGCAACTAATGCTGTAACAGCGATAGCAGTAACCCATTTAAATGATTTAAGTGTCATGTGTAGTGTTTTTATTGCTTTACAAAATATTCTAAACACTACTTACGCAAAAACTGTGCTTAAATTAAGACCGGTAATGTGAAAATTTAGTAAAAGAAATATAACCCGGTTGAGAAATAACTACTGTTGATCTATTCCTTTCAGCATGTAAAAAATCCTGAAATACATAAAAAAAGTGACTACCCGTTGAGCAGTCACTTTAAAGAGGTAATTAAAAACCAGTTTACTGAATAATCACTTTTCCACTGGCTACACGTTTACCGCTGTTGTTAAACAGCGCCACAATATAAGTTCCTTTTCCACGGTTTCTCATATCAACCGACATGCGTTGATAAGGGCCGCTTATGGAATAAACATTGCTGTAAACCAATGCTCCTTTTGAATCAAAAATTCTTAAAGTATGTGTATTGGTTGCTGAACTGCTGTGGTAAATCACATCAAATTGCCCCCTGTTTGGATTAGGCAGGATAAACAGTTTAGTAGATGCCGAATCTGCAATATTTATGAGTGCAGATGTATTGCTGCAATTGCCTGCATTGGTAACTCTTACCGAGTAACTTCCTAACTGATCAAGATTTACTTTTAATGTAGAACCTGTTGCTCCCGGAACTGTAATACCATTTTTAATCCACACATAATTATAAGTACCCGGTGGGTTAACATTTGCTGTTAGTGTTGTTGAAAGGCCGGGTAACAGCCTGGTATATGGCACTGCCGAAATACTAACGGTGGGCTGTGGGCTAATTGTTACAGGTATGGCAGCCGATGCATCGGAAACACAACCATTGGCATTGGTAACCGTAACAGAATAATTGCCGCTGGTTGAAACAGTAATTGCCTGCGTTGTTGCACCATTGCTCCATATCCAACTGCTGCCAGCTGATGCATTAAGTGTAACTGTATTTGGTTGACATACTGATGTAGGACCGGCGGCAGTAGCTGATGCCGTTGGTTTAGGATTAACCGTAACTGAAATGGCAGTGGTTGTACTTGTACAGCTTGCTGTAGTTACAGTAACAGTATAATTACCGGATGTAGAAACGGTTGTGGATTGTGTAGTTGCTCCATTGCTCCATAGATAAGAAGTACCGCTGCTGGCAGTAAGTGCCACACTGCCCCCCTGGCAAAAAGTTGTAGGCCCACCTGCTGATGCTGTTGCTCCTGGTACACTTGTTATTGTTAATGTTACCGGAGTACGTGTTGCACTTCTGCAAGATGAAGCATTTTCTACACTTTCAGCATAATAGGTAATTGTTCCAACTGTATTGAGTATTGGATTGGAAACTACTGAACCACCTGTTGCTGCATTGTACCAAACAACTGAATGGCCGGCAGGAACTGTAGCTGTTGCAGTTAAAGTTGGCACAGGGCCACCAGAGCAAACTGCCTGCGACTGATTACCACCCGATGTTGGACTTGCAACTGCAGAGCTGCCAATCGTTACCGGTAATAGCGATGGCGAAGTGGTGCAGGTTCCATTACCGGCAGTTACACTTACATTCCCACTGGTACTTCCGCCGGGATAATTTACTGTTATTGAAATTGTGCCTTGTCCGCCAGCAATATTTGCCCCTGGAGGTACCGACCAGGTATAAGTTGTTGCACCTGCCACTGCCGAAATTGAATATGAAAGGTTGGACGGTGTACCACAAATTGTATTTTGCCCTGTAATAGCACCAGGCGTTGGAAGGCCGCCTCCGCCATTTGAAACAGTTACATTAATCGCATTTGATCTTTCTCCTTCTGCACCGGTAGTATTATTTTTTGCCCTCAGGTGAAACCACATACTCAAATTAGGCGTAAGCCCTGTGGCAGTATAATTAGTTCCGGTAATATTAGTAGCCTGGGTTTCAAAATTACCTGTTGTGGTATTTAACCTCATAATGTCGTAGTGTGTGGCATTGGCTACTGCTGTCCAGTTAAAGATAACCTCGCCTGCAACACAACTTACGCCCGAACCGGTAAAGCCTGTTGGTGTTCCCAGTATTTTAAATGTTGCATCACTTTGATCTGTTAAAGCACCGCTGGTTACCCGTATCAATGCAGTTGAAGTATTTGCAGCAGGAACAGACCAGTTTAACCTGGTAGTAGTTGCAGGTACTGTTGATGAAATTGTTGTCCAGTTACTTCCGTTATCCAATGAATACTCAACAGTTTGATTTGAGGTAACTCCCGAATTATCCCAGGTAATTACCTGAGAAACCGAAGGACTAAATTGCTCTGTGCCATTAGGATAAATTACTTCAATATAAGGTTGGTTAATATCCCAGGTAAGTGCATACTGCTGATTGGGGCCGGTTGTAACAGCTTCGCCAATTACTCGTAATGTATAAGTACCTGCTGCCGGATTGTTAATGGTTACCTGTTCAATATTACTGATATTATCATCGGCTTGTGTAGCCGCTACTGACGGATTAACCGGATCCAATATCCAGGGTAAGGTTGTGTTAGCGCCTTCAATAACTCTTAAATCCAGATTATTCACCAAAGCAAAACTAACATTGGCTGCGGCAGCCGGGTCATTCCAGGTAAGCATTACCCTTAAACGTGATGCGCCTGAAGGAACTGTAATGGTAATATTATTGGTTGATCCGGTGGTTATTGTATTTAATGCATACCGGTTTTGTTCAAGCACTTTTACTGCCGCCAGTGCATTAATACGCCCAAAACCATAGCGGTAATCAGGTCCGGAGGTGCCAAGGTCAAATGCTGTATTGCAGGCAATATTTTTAATTAGTGAAGATGGAGGAAGCACATTGGCATTTAATTGTTTGTACCGTTGTGCAAGTAGAGCAACGGTTCCGGTAATGCCGGGTGTTGACATAGATGTACCTGAAATGGTACCATAAGTATTTAATGGGGTGTACGTAGAAAACACATTGCTACCCATCGCTACTATTTCGGGTTTAATCCTTCCGTCATGCACCGGGCCACAACTGCTGAAAGAGGAAAGTACTTCATCAGTAGTGATACTTCCAACCACTACATTATTTTTTGCCGACTTGCCGGTTCCGGTAATTGTTCCCCATCCACCGCTACATGCTGCCTGGTTATTACCTGCTGAATGGCAATGCAGGTGATATGGGAAATTGTTCAGGTTAATATCTGTATTTCTTGACCTCAATGAATAACTTGCAGATGCTCCGCCAAGCCCACATTGAACCCCAAGCCCGTCATGATAGGAGTGATTACTTGAAATAAGTGTATTTGCAGGAATGGCAGTTGCCATTACCACCTGCACATCTCCGCTAAAACCATAGTAAGAAAAAATATTTGCATTTGAGGCCATACCTCTTGCTACAGGGTTTATCAAACCCCTTCCACCAATAGTTCCTGATACATGGGTACCATGGCTTCCGGCTGCGCCGGGATCAACATTTGTTAGTCGCCCGGCAGGAGAAAAATCAAGGTGCTGACTTGCTCTTTCATCCCAAACACCAATATTCATACCATCACCTTTTAAATTTCTAACTCCATCATTTAATACATTTACACGGTGCAATGAACGCCCCGGTAAGTTCTCTGTTTGATTGGGCGGAGCAATATATTCAGCCCATTGAACAAATGAAAGAAATACAATCTGTTTTGCATTTGCTGCAGGAATTCTGATTGTAAACATTCTGAAATCCTGCACATCCTGAATTACAGTTGCATTTAAAAACGAAACGGCTTGTTGCACATCTGCCAGTTTTAATTTTTCATACACAATAATATCTACATCGGCATAGCCAGCCTGCTTAATGGCATAAACCGGCACACTTCCAATTAAAACATCAGTTTGTGCTTTATCTTCTGGTTGAAATTGAAACATCGACCGAAATAAAGGTGATTTAAAGTCAGCAATATTTATATCCGCTGAAACACTGGCTGTATAAGCATTGTTGGGTATGTAATCTATCAAGTCAATACCAACTGCTTTCAAATTATCCTTTTGCGCCTGTGTTGGTAAAGCTTTAAACTGTATTACAACATAGTGCCTGCCATTAAAAAGGCTTTGCTGAAATACCGGTGAAATTTTAGTTACAGTACTGATATTTTCCTGCGGAATAAATTTTCCGGAATGCAGTAAAATATTATAACCCTGGTTAACCTGTGCAGCTAAACAGAAAGGAAAAAAAACCAAAACCACTGATTTCAGGAAAAGGGTAAATAAATGTTTCATTACAGTTTTATTTAAATGAAGTGATAGAAACTATTGCGGACTGCAAAATAGTAAAATATTTCGGCAAAAAACTCAATATCAGACTTGTTATTATCAACGCTGCTTTAAAATAATAATACCGGGCATTTAGCAATACAGGCTGCTGATTCTTATAAATTTTAAAGGATACCCGTTTTTGTTAAATAAACTTATAGTAATTTGCTTATAGCTTAATCATTAAACAAAAAAAATATGTCTTTTAACTGGAGCGGAGTATTTCCCGCACTCACTACAAAATTTACTGCGAACGATACTTTGGATCTTCCATTGTTTGAAAAAAACTTAAATGCCCAACTGGATGCCGGAGTTAACGGCATTGTATTGGGCGGCACACTTGGTGAAGCCAGTGTTTTAACCACGGCTGAAAAAGAAACGCTTGTAAAATTTGCCATTGAAAAAGTGTCCCGATACTCATCGGGAGGTAAAGTACCGGTAGTTATCAACATTGCAGAAGGTAGTACCCGTGAAGCATTGCAACAGGCTGCTTATGCAAAAGCCTGGGGAGCAGAGGGTTTAATGATATTGCCACCCATGCGTTATAAAACCGACCACCGGGAAACGGTAACTTATTTTACAACCATTGCCAACAATACCGATCTGCCCATCATGATTTACAACAACCCGGTAGATTACAAAACCGAGGTAACACTGGATATGTTTGAAGAACTGATTGCATGTGAAAATATTCAGGCGGTAAAAGAATCTACAAGAGATGTAACGAATGTAACCAGAATGAAAAACCGTTTTGGCGACAGGATAAAGATTTTATGCGGTGTTGATACGCTGGCCATGGAAGAATTGTGTTTGGGTGCCGATGGCTGGGTGGCAGGATTGGTTTGTGCTTTTCCTAAAGAAACTGTTGCCATTTTTAATTTAGTAAAAGCAGGTAAGATTGAAGAAGCCACAAAAATTTATCGTTGGTTTATGCCATTGCTGGAGTTGGATATTCATCCCAAACTGGTGCAATATATTAAACTGGCCGAAGCACAGGCCGGTATCGGATCGGAGAATGTGAGAGCGCCAAGACTGGCATTGGTTGGAAAAGAAAGAGAAGAAATTTTGAAGATCATCAATGATGGTATTGCAACAAGGCCGGTTTTATAAGTTAGGGGTTATCGGTTAGGAGTTATGAGTTTTTTAAAATCAAAGATTTTGCCGGGAATTATAAAGAATTTTATGTTGATGAATTTTATTAAAATTTTGGCTAAAGCCGTTCTGCATTAAATTGAATTGCCACGGGCTTAAGCCCGTGGCAATTGAAAAATACTTAAAGGGCTTTAGCCCAAAAT